>CAZKMG010000130.1:0-9514 GCA_964553465.1 uncultured Bacteroidaceae bacterium | reverse complement strand
AATGGAACCGGGAAGGAGCTTGTTGCGCGTTGGATTCATGATAAAAGTGAGCGGGTAAATGAGCCATTTGTTGAAGTAAACTGTGCGGCGATTCCTTCAGAACTAATTGAAAGTGAATTATTTGGTCATGAAAAAGGGGCCTTTACTTCCGCTATTAAACAAAGGAAAGGAAAATTTGAACAGGCAGATGGAGGAACCTTATTCCTTGATGAAATTGGCGATATGAGCTTATCTGCTCAATCAAAGGTATTAAGGGCTTTACAGGAAAATAAAATTACACGTGTAGGTTCCGACAAAGACATTAATGTCAATGTTAGAATTATTGCTGCCACTAATAAAAATATGAAAGATGAAATTGAGAAAAATACATTCAGGGAAGATCTTTATCATCGTCTCAGTGTCATTCTTATTCATGTTCCTTCTTTAAATGAAAGAAAAGAAGTTTTTCCTTTGCTTGCAAAATATTTTACTGATATTATTTGTAAGGAGTATGGTATGCCTGTAAAAACAATCGGAAGCAATGCCATTGATGCCCTGATGAATATTCATTGGACAGGAAATATCCGTGAGTTCAGGAATGTACTCGAACGTCTTATTATTCTTTGTAATAAAGAAATAACAGCTGAGGATGTACAAACTTTTGCCCAGCCAATAGGAAAAAGATGATTTTATTTCCCATGAATTGTATTGTTGCATATACATATAAATAACATTTCCTCATACAGAGATTAGTATTTTTCCATAAATACTTACATGCGAAGAATTCTTTGCAATATTGCTCCGATTGCCGTAATTACTTTTTTCGGATTAATTTATTGTCTAATTTCCCTTGTAAATCACTATCTTTTCCGAACAAGTGCCCTTGACCTGGGTATGTTCAACCAGGCTTTGTATCATTGTTCGCACTTTCAGAAAAATATATTTACTTTGGATATCAATGAAAATGAAACTAGCTATTTTGCAAGTCATTTCTCCCCAATTATTTTTTTGTATAGCCCTTTTTCCCTTATCCTCGGTTCTTATACCTTATTAGTTATTCAGATTGCAGTAGTTCTTGCCGGTGGTATAGGCATCTACAAGATTTCCAGGATCTACTTCAGTGGGAAATTGATACCCCTTTTAATAATAGCACATTTTTATGGAATTTGGGGCATTTATTCAGCCTTGTCATTCGATTTTCACGACAATGTAGTAGCTGCAATGTTAGTCCCCTGGTTTATCTACTTTTATTTAAAAAATGATGTTAAGACTTCCATCTTGTTTTTTGCCTTAATTATTCTTACTAAAGAAAACATGGCCTTGTGGATGATCTTTATCCTGATTGGGATAATGATGTGGAAATGGAGAGAAGACAAAAAATTATCAGGTAGGGCAATCCGTTTTAACCTGATCTTACTAGTTATTGCCTTGGTTTATTTTCTTTTAGTATTTGAGTTATTCATGCCTGCTCTGGCTAGAGACGGGAACGCAAGTCAATTGATGCGGTATTCTGATTTCGGGAATTCAACACTGGAGATTGCCCTCAATATTTTTAAACAACCTATTAAAATTTTTCGATTATTTTATGAGAGTACTATTCAAGGGGAACTATATACCGGAATTAAATTAGAAACACATCTTATGTTTATTTTTTCAGGGGGATTTGCATTACTTTTTTTTCCTGAGTTTCTTATTATGCTGATCCCAGTTTACCTGCAAAAGTTCTTATCAGATGATTATTTCCTTTGGGGAATTAATGGACATTATTCCATTGAATTTGTTCCAATATTAAGTCTGACATTGATCCAATTTATTTTCAAAATAAAAAAATACGCCCTTCAGATATGGATACTTGGATTAATAATTCTTTCAACTTATGTATCTACAATACTTACTTTGGAGAACCGCAAATCATTATGGTATAATCCTGTGAATACTGCGTTTTATTCAAAATCCCATTATAATTCAATGTTAAATGATAAAATGATCCGAGATGAAATAAAAAAGATCCCAAAAAATGCAGTGATTTCCGCAAGTACATTCCTTACACCCCATCTTGCTGCAAGAAAGAAGATTTATATGTTTCCTGTCGTAAAAGATGCTGATTTCATCATCCTCCTTACAAAAAACAGAATACCATACCCCTTGAGTGCAGAACAATTTCATGTTGAAGTTGAAAAATACAGGAAATCAGATTCATTTGAAATTGTGTATGAAAAAGATGAAATTTTGATTTTTAAAAGATTGAGCTTTTATAAGCCTTAAATATGGATCAGAATTGAAAATAAATAAATGGTTGAAGCTTTGCTGACCAGGATTGGTATATAATAAATATGGCAAGACAGGCAAGTACTACTTTTACAGGAACAGGAGTATTAATAAACTGGTCGCGATACCAAGATTTAAAAGAAGTAGGCAGCCAATGCATGATATAACCGAATAGCATTATCAGAAACACAACCCTAAAAGAATAGATTATTTCAGGAATGAGCTTGACATTAAAATTAAACCATATTTGATGAATAAGTTGATTGGCTCCACTCATGGATTCCGACCTGAACCAGATTCGAGTGAATGTGATAAAATTAAATGTCAAAAAAACTTTCCATAAATGTACCATCCAATGATTACTATGTTGATAAGGACTAATTTTTTTCCAATATTTATAAATAAGCAATCCTACACCATTTAGCCCTCCCCAGATAACAAACTGCCAGCTGGCCCCATGCCATAAACCTCCAAGCAGCATAGTGATCATTAAATTAACATTTGTTCGGAGTTCCCCCTTTCTGTTGCCCCCAAGTGGAATATATAAATAATCTTTTAGCCATGAGGAAAGAGACATATGCCAACGTTTCCAGAAATTACCAAGATTATCAGCCTTATAAGGTGAGTTAAAATTTTTAGGGAGTCTGAAACCTAGCAATAATGCAACTCCTAAAGCAATATCAGTATACCCTGAAAAATCACAATAAACTTGTAAAGAATAACCATAAAGTGCCATGAGGTTTTCAAATCCCGTGTAACCTAGAGGATTTGAAAAAATACGATCGATAAAGTTTACTGCAAGGTAATCGCCCAAAAACATTTTTTTTACCAACCCCCCAAGTATTAAAAAAATAGCATATCCAAATTCCTCAATCGTAAGGTGAAACCGTTTATATAGCTGAGGGATAAATTCTGATGCCCTTACAATAGGGCCAGCCACCAATTGAGGGAAAAATGAAACGTAAAAACCATAATCAAAAATATTATGAACAGGTTCAACCTTTCCTCTGTAAATATCAACTATATAGGAAATAGTCTGAAAAATAAAAAAACTTATCCCAACAGGTAATCCTATAGAACCTATATCAAAATGAGACCCGGTTATATTGTTTGTGTAATAAGCTAAAAAATTAAATACATTAAAATGAGTGCCGAATATATCATTAATAGTATTTGTAATAAATCCTGCGTATTTAAAATATACCAGGATAGATAAACTGATTGTTACGCTTATAAAAACAAATAACTTCTTTTTAAAAGATGTTTTTGCCTTGTAAATTCTATCCCCCAAATAATAATCAACACAAATTGTAAACAGCAAAAGAAGAAAAAATAAGCCACTTGTTTTCCAATAAAAAAAAATGCTTACCAGAAAAAGAAATACATTTCTAAGCGATTTTTGCGGATAAAGGATTGAATAAATAGCCAGGACAATTCCAAAGAATACCCAGAAATAAACCTGTGTGAAAAGAAGAGGTTTTTCAGGGTTATACAGGATTATATCCTTTAAATTTATCATTAATATGAATTTTTATTTTTAGAGCGGTTGGGTATATCTTTTCAAACTTTTATGTCCCAGGAGTAATTTGATTCTGCCAGTCAACCTCTGGCTAATTTAAAATATACTTTAAATCAAACTTACCGGGATAATGATGAATAATACTTTAATTGAATTAATAAAGGACATTCCATTCATAATTTATTTCCTGGTTATATTATTTTCAGTATCCAACCACCTGTAATATTCATAAATAAATGCATTATAAAACATTTCAGCCATGACCTTTGCTCCCCTTACTGTAAAATGGACAAAATCCGGGACTGCAAGAGGAGGGTCAGCATCAACCCAGCTTGGCATAGAATTTTCTCCTCCCATGGCTTCAAACATGTCCCAAAAAGCATATCCCGACCCCAATGTTGCATTCTTTATTGCATCCCTGACTTTCGTCAGATTTGGATAAGTGACAAATTTATCCGCTTCTTTTATAGACATATCTGAAGGTCCAATTACAATAACTGGGACTTCAGGTAGCATCTCTTTTATGATATTTAATTCTCTCCTGAAATACTTTTCATAAAAGCTGTAATCATCTGCATTTAATGGAACAATATTCCCTCCGAATTGAAGAATTAACATTCTAACGTTTAACTTTTTATACATTTCGACCAGAAACTTGGTGTCTGTTTTTGAAAAGACAAGGCCTGAACTACCTCTTAACGGGATATTATCTACAGCAACCCCCCATGAATTATCTAATGATATACCATATAATTCTGTTATCCCCATCCCTTCAAATAAAAAAGTAATTTTTCCTGGGGTCTTTTTAAACCTTATATTTATCTTTTCTAAAAATGGTTTAGGGATAAGTTTTCTTGAGTCAACTAAAGAATCATTTATTATAACTTTAAGTGTGACTGTATCCGTCCTGTTAGTAAGGTATAAAGAGGCCTTGTTAAATTTTCTTGATTTTGCATATCCCATAGATGAAGGGGAAAAACTTAACCATGATATCTCTTCCGCAGAAGTATCAGCAGGAAGTGATTTCTGTTTCGCAAACGATAACATTGCGCCATATCTCTTGTGACCCAGAGTACTATCTTGATTGATAAAACCAGTATACCTCACCCAGTTTTGAGAAAATTCTTGCTTTATCGCTAAAAGTCCATGATCCAATGGGACCGGAGACAGGAGTCCGATACCTGTGCCACCAAATAAAGTCTGCATTTTATTACGGAAAAACGACGTAAACCTGTCATTTTCAATTTGTGAATCCCCATAATGAAGAATACGAACAAGTTGTTTTGTTTTGCTTAGAGTATGCAACTCCTTAAAAATTGGAAACAATATCGACATATTTTCCGGTGAAACCTCAATCCTGCAGATTGGGCTTTGAATCGAATCAGATTGTAATCGTAATGAATCATTTAAGTACTGTAAATTTCCCTCAGCAGATTCATTAGGTTCTTCATTTTCTTGAATTACCTCTGAATTTTCAAGTATCCCTTTGATATCGGCATATTTAATGGTGTCCTTCCTGAGATAATCATCAAATTGAGAAAATCTCAAACGAAATGTATTACCGATAGGGATACCTTTGCGAGGAAAGATCAACACTAAAAGAAAAAGGCAAAAAAAAATGCTGATAAGGAAAAGAAATATCTGGTAGGGCTTCATGGCAGTATTTCCTAATTATGAAATGTTCAACTTTTCCTTCTTATTTTTATTACTTGCCCGGGTCGGATACTATCTCCATTTCTTAAATTGTTCAAACGTACAATATCATCATCGGTGATACCTGGAAATTTTTTTGCAATTTCCCATAATGTATCACCGGAGCGTACAGTGTAATATTCAAAATCATCATTATAATTAATGGTTTGTTTATTGAAAGGTTGAGAAGTAGATGAATCGACCGTAGTAGGACGCCCAATGGCTTTTTGTTTTTCCTCAAACGACATTAGATTAATATTTTTATACTTCTCAGCTTTCCCATTAGGTATAAATACGGCCAGCTTTTGGCCTCCGCGAATAGTATTTGTCCTTATATTATTCCAGTACCGCAGATCAGAAACCCTGACATTATACCACATAGCAATATATCCCAGGTTATCTCCTGATTTTACAGTATATACCAGTTTTGTATATTTATCTGAGGGCAAATCAGGAGTGTGGCTGTAGGTTCTGGATGTAGGATTAACTATGATGTTTTCTTTGTTGAAAAAAACAGAATCTTTATAAGCAAAAATTGAATCCTTAAATTCGATAAATTTCATTGCCTGAACCTGCGGAACACATAATGAATAAGTCTTGTCCCCAGGTATGATATCCATTTTATACTGTGGATTCAGGTCTCTTAACTGCGCGATCGGAATTTTAAGAACCTCAGAGACCTGTTTAAGATGAAGCTTATCGGTGATCATTATGGTATCTGTATGAATATCAAAATCAATCGGGACAGGTGTGAGGTTATGTTCTTTTGGATAATTCATGACATATGCAGCTGCAATAAATGCAGGCACATAGCCTCGTGTTTCCCTGGGCAGGTAATAGTAAATATCCCAGTAATTTCTTTTACCACCCGAACGACGAATTGCTTTATTTACATTTCCAGGTCCACAATTATAAGCAGCGATTACCAATGTCCAATCCTTATATATGGCATATAAATCTTTAAGAAATGATGCGGCGGCATAAGTACTCTTAATTGGATTTCTTCGTTCATCAACAAGCGAATTTATAGTCAAGCCATATGTTTTGCCTGTATAGAACATAAACTGCCATAATCCTGTTGCCCCGGCGCGGGAAACCGCACGTGGATTTAATGCGGATTCAATAATTGAAAGATACTTCAATTCATCTGGAAGCCCATAATGATCAAAAATTTCTTCAAAGATCGGGAAATAATATTCAGATAAACTTAGCATTACTCTTACTTTATCCTGTCTTTTCCTGGTATAAACATCAATATAATTTTTTACCACACGGTTATAGGACATATCCATTATAAAAGGAAGCTTTTCTATTCTTTCAATATAAACTGAATCAGGATAATCCGGAATAAGCGAGTCATTTTCAAAAAGGTACATACTGTCGGCTTCTGAATATGAAATGGCTTGCTGTACATAATAAAGATTCAGCATAGAATCAAGATTATCATTAAATCCTGTTACAATTTCCACATTAGAAAGAGGAATGGTGTCCTCTCCGTTTACATGAAAACTGTGGGTAATTAATACAAATATTATAAGCAGCCAGATAGATTTAACAGTTCCTTTCATGATCTAAAAATTGATTTAGGCAAATAACGGTAAATCTAGAAAGATAAACAAGCACGTATTGCAAAAGAATTTTCGAAATTCGGAAAGTAATTATCTGGAGATACAGTGGGTTCAACTTTTAGGCTAAGGTCATCACCAACGCTCCAGGTGAATAGATACCCATCAACTGTTGCATCAATAATCTGAAGAATATAAAAACCTACCGTTCCAATAATTGAAAGTTCTTTCTGTCGTTTATAGAAATCCTTCCCAAGGTTTATCTGTTCCAGGGTTAATTGATAGCTTACATTTAAATTATAATTAGGATAATCAATATATGCCTGTCTCCAGAGTTTATATTCCTTTGAATTCCTCCTAATCAAATATCCAAGGGAGATAAATCCTCCATAAATGATAGGAACCTTCCAAATTTTTTTATTATATACCTGGCCCATACCAGGTATAATTGCAGATAAAAATGCAGCTTTTTGAGGACTATGATAGGCACTATCAAGTTTAGCGGGATCAATGGTTTTTTTACCTGTTATTGAATCTTCCTGACTGAAAACAACCTGTCCTGATATAATAATTATCAGGAAAATCAGAAAAAAGATTACTACAGGTTTGATGTATCCTGTGGAGTATTGGGTTTTGGTTTCAGACATTCAATCTGTCAAGTATGGCGATAATCTTTTCAAGCTCTTCATCAGTATTAAAGGGTATAACGATTTTCCCGGCCCCTTTAGTATTTCTAGCAAACCCAACATTGGTTCCAAAATGCTGAGAAAGATGATGTTTAAGTTGTTCGTATTCAGCTGGAATTTCTGGTGTGGATGGGAATTTTGACTTTCTATTTCCAGCTTGTAATTTCCTGACTAATTCCTCGACCTTTCTGACTGAAAGTTCATTTTTTATGGCAGTAGTAAATACTTTCAGCTGATCTTCGGTATTTTCAAGGTTAATTAATGCACGTGCCTGTCCCATGGATAATTTATCTTCCCTTATAGCTATTTGAATTTCTGCAGGTAATTTCAGTAGACGCAAATAATTGGAAATCGTTGCTCTTTTTTTCCCTACCCTGTCGCTAAGATTTTCCTGGGTAAGATTACATTCCTCAATAAGTCGCTGATAGCTGATGGCCACTTCAATTGCATTCAGGTCCTCACGTTGAATATTCTCAACAAGAGCCATCTCCAGCATATTCTGGTCATTTGCCTCTCGCACATATGCAGGTATCATTTTTAAACCTATTTTTCTAGCTGCTCTGTATCGTCTTTCACCAGTGATAAGTTGATATTTCCCATTTTCTAGCCGCCTAACGGTCAAAGGTTGGATTACCCCAATTTCTTTAATTGAATTAGCTAGTTCCTCCAGCGATACTTCGTCGAAGGTCGACCTGGGTTGCCAGGGATTTGCCTCGATATCATTTAATGCAATTTCATTAACTTTATCAAGTACTCTCATTAAATCCTGGTCAGCACCATCGATCAATGCTCCAAGTCCCCTTCCAAGTGCATTCTTTTTACCCATAATAATTGATTAAACAATGATTTTCTCTGTGTTTTTCATCCTTGTATGGTCATTTCTTTGCAAAATTTCCCTTGCAAGATTAAGATAATTAATAGCCCCCTTTGACTCAGCATCGTAAATAATTACTGGCTTTCCGAAACTAGGAGCCTCAGTAAGTTTAATATTCCTCTGTATAATGGTCTCGAAAACCATCTCCTGAAAATGCCTTTTCACTTCTTCAACAACTTGATTTGACAAACGTAAACGAGCATCATACATTGTCAGAAGAAATCCCTCTATTTCGAGATCAGGATTCAGCCTGTTCTGAATAATCTTAATCGTATTAAGAAGTTTACCCAACCCTTCAAGAGCAAAATATTCGCATTGAACAGGGATACAAATAGAATCAGCAGCAGTTAATGCATTTACTGTGATTAAACCCAACGAAGGAGAACAATCTATTAAAATATAATCATATTTATCCTTGACCTTATCAACAACTTTTCTTAATATGAATTCCCTTTCTGGTGAGTTAAGCATTTCAATCTCGGCGCCAACAAGATCAATATGAGATGGTATAAGATCAAGATTTTCCATCTCACTATTTAGAATGATATTGTTTGGATCAACATCTTCAATCAGACACTCATATATGCTGGTTTTCACTTTTCTTATATCAAATCCACTTCCAGAAGTGGCATTTGCTTGTGGATCTGCATCAATGATAAGTGTTTTCTTTTCCAGAACTGCCAGACTTGCTCCCAGATTTATTGCAGTAGTAGTTTTTCCAACTCCACCTTTCTGATTAGCCAATGCAATAACTTTACCCATTTAGTTTCTTTTATGTTAGCAATTTAAGGATGTTTTTAAAACCCTGCAAATCTAAGAATTTCATGATAATTACAATATATTCGTAAGGGCTCAAATTTACTATTTATATGACAGACCCCTTTTTTAAGTCAGATTTATATTGTAAACATTTTATTTTGTACTTATGAAC
>CAZKMG010000129.1:1268-9596 GCA_964553465.1 uncultured Bacteroidaceae bacterium | reverse complement strand
GAATCCTTGGCGTGGCCAAACAGCATCCTCGTTTTTTCATTATAGAAAAGATGATTTTCAATAGCAGCGTATCCTTTTCCCATACCTCGTTTCATGACAATTATATTTCTGGCCTCATGCGTTTTTATGATAGGCATGCCATAAATTGGACTTGACGGATCATCCAGGGCTGCAGGGTTAACAACGTCATTAGCACCAATTATAACAACAACATCGGTATTGGGCATTTCTGGATTTATATTATCCATTTCAACCAGCTTATCGTAAGATACATCTGCTTCAGCCAGTAAAACATTCATGTGACCCGGCATTCTTCCAGCCACAGGGTGGATAGCATACTTTACTTCCACTCCCTTGTCTTCAAGAAGTGTTTCGAGCTCATGACAAACATGCTGTGCCTGGGCAACAGCGAGTCCGTAACCAGGAACAATAACCACTTTTGAAGAATAACTCAGCAGGATACTTGCATCACTGACCGAAATTTCCCTGATCGTTCCGGCTTCCTTATCTATGGTTGCGCCCCCTCCTCCAAATGCGCCTACAATAACATTTATTAGAGAGCGGTTCATTGCACGGCACATTTGAATAGTAAGGATTGTACCTGCCGCACCAACGAGAATTCCACCAAGGATCATGGCTTCATTCTGATATATGAATCCAGCCATGGCAGCAGCAATACCTGTTAGCGAGTTTAAAAGTGAGATGACAACTGGCATATCCGCGCCACCAATAGGCATCACAAAACTTATTCCATAAATTATACTTAAAACAAGCAAGGAGTAGACAAGATAAGTTCTTACTTCAAGATTTAGTCCGGCAAATAATATTAAAAGAGTAATGGCTACAAGCAGAAACATGAAAAACAGGTTTACATAAGTCATGAATGACGCAAAAATATCACCCACTTTACCATCTAATTTTCCATAAGCGATCATACTTCCACTAAACGCAATACTCCCGACGATGATACCAAGTAATCCAACCAGGACAGCCTGATCAGGATTTTTATTAAATTCTATCAGAGCAACGGTTGCAGATGCAGCACCTCCTGTCGCATTAAAAAAAGATACCATTTGAGGCATGGCTGTCATTTTTACTTTTCTTGCCATAATCGAACCTACAATACCTCCAATGATTATTGTTCCAACTACAACCGTTCCGTTAAATAAAGAGATTCCTGCGCCTGCATTGCTTTTATGAAGGATCAGTGTAGTAAGCATTGGAAGAAACATTCCTGCTCCTGCCCAGAGGTTCCCATTGCGCGCTGTTTCCGGATTACTTTCTAATTTAAGTCCGTAAACAAACATTACTGCTGATAAAAGATAACTGTATTCAAGGATTACTTGTCCTGGTAGAATATAAGATAAGATCATACTAGTCATGATTGTTTTTTCTTCTTTTTAAACATTTCTAACATGCGATCAGTAACAACAAAACCTCCAGCTACATTAAGCGTTGCCATAAATAGCGCCAAAATTCCAAAAATCCATTCAAATGTTGTTGAGGCATGTCCCACAAGAATAATTCCGCCAATAATTATAACACCACTGATAGCATTTGCACCAGACATGAGCGGCGTATGCAAGACTGATGGTACATTTGAGATCACCTCAAATCCAAGAAAAATAGATAACACAATTATAAAGATTGCGTCCTTATTTTCTGTAAGAAAACTTAATACATTTTCCATAATACTAATTCTTATGTTTTATAGCATCTAATACTCTTTGATGAACGATTTCACCGTTTTGTGTCACACAGGTTCCTTTAACAATATCATCATCCATATTAAGGAATAAACTACCATCTTCTTTTACAAGAAGTTTGACAAAGTTTAGCATATTATTGCCAAACATCAGACTTGCATCCGTAGGCATATCCGAAGGATAGTTCGATTTTCCCACAATGAACACATCATTATAATTTACAACTTCATTGTCCTTTGTTAATTCACAATTTCCACCTGTTGAGGCAGCAAGATCTATGACAACCGATCCGGAAGCCATCATTCCAACAGTATCTTTAAGTAGAAGGATAGGAGCCTTTTTCCCGGGTATCTGAGCAGTACAAATGTTAATATCAGATTTAACTGCATGATCATGTACTGCTTGTCGCTGTTTCTCTTTGTATTCTTCAGTTTGCTCTACAGCATATCCTCCTGCAGAGGCTTCATCAATAGCACCTTCAACCTCAATAAATTTAGCACCCAGGCTTTGAACCTCTCCCTTGGAGGCCGAGCGAACATCAAATGCTTCAACTACTGCACCCAGTTTCCTTGAAGTAGCAATTGCCTGAAGTCCGGCAACTCCAGCACCAAGTACTAATATTTTTGCAGGTTTTATAGTTCCTGCGGCTGTCATAAACATGTTCATAAAACCACCAAGCCGGTTGGCTGCATCCAAAACAGCTTTGTATCCAGCAACTGAAGCTTGCGAGGATAGAATATCCATAGTTTGTGCACGTGTGGTTCTGGGTATTACATCCAAACTGAAAGATGTTAAGTTCAGGGAAAGTAAATCATTAACTACATCATGATTTGCGAGAGGATTGAACACACCAATCAAAACTATTTTTTGATTTAGGATTTTTAACTCTTTTTTCTCAAGCGGATTTATCATGAGTAATACATCTGATTGTTTAAGAATTTCTGCTCGGGGCTTAATAGTTGCGCCTGCATCACTATACTCCCTGTCAGGAATAAAGGCTTTGACACCTGCCCCCTCCTCAACAATAACAGAGACATTAAGTTGCGATAATGTGGCAACGTTATCAGGTAACATAGCCACTCTTCTTTCATCTGAAACCTCTTTAAGAATTCCTATGATCATTAGTTCAATTATTTCTTACTAAGTATTTTAATAAAGCGACAAAAATAATAAAAGATATGAAGTAAGCATATTTTATTTTATATTGAAATCGATCATTTTTCAACATGAGATCCTGAAGATACAAATAATTTGATTATTTCAGGAATTAAGGTGATTAAACAATCTTTAAAATCAGATGTTTTAAGTACCGAATAATTATAAATTGAAATAAGCTGAATAATGAATTAATGTCCTATATTTAATTGGGACTGAAAAATTTGATACTTTTGAATTTTGAACGTAAGGCTAATCTTATTCTCATGGATGAATTATCTTATTTAAGCAACATCGATGAAAAAGCTATTGAGGAGTTATACACCCAATATAAAAATAATCCGGAATCTCTTGATTCAAGTTGGAGAAAATTCTTTGAGGGTTTTGAATTTGCCCTGCTTAAAAGTAATGGATCTACCACCCGTTCTGATACAATCGATAAAGAATTTAAGGTAATCGAATTGATTGAAGCTTACCGAAAGCGCGGTCATTTATTCACTAAAACAAATCCTGTTCGTATAAGGAGAAAGTATTTCCCCACTCTTGATATTGAAAACCATAATCTGTCAGAGAAAGATCTTGATCATGAATTTTTTGCAGGCAAGGAAATAGGACTTGGGAAAACTACCTTAAGATCAATTATAGATTACCTTCAGGAAACGTATTGTGAATCCATCGGTGCCGAGTATTTATTCATCAGAGATCCAATAAAGATTTCCTGGTTAAAAAATAAAATTGAGGCAAACAGGAATAAGACTCATTTCTCTATTGAAGAAAAAAAGGAAATCTTCATGCATCTTAATCATGCAGTAAGTTTTGAAACCTTTATTCACAAAAAATTCATTGGACAAAAAAGATTTTCTCTTGAAGGGGCTGAGAACCTTATCCCTGGGCTTATTTACGCAATCAGCTGGGGGTCAGAACTTGGAATTGAGGAATTTCCGATTGGAATGGCACATCGCGGCAGAATAAATGTTTTAAGTAATGTACTTCAGAAGCCCTATGAAAAAACATTCAAGGAATTTGAAGGTGATGAATATGAAAAAGGAATTGCCCTTGGAGATGTTAAGTACCATCTAGGGTACACTAATGAAATCATCACTTATTCAGGGAAGAAAGTAAAGTTAAGTCTTGCTCCCAATCCTTCTCACCTGGAAGCAGTCGGGCCGATAATTCAGGGTATTGCCAGATCAAGGATCGATCATCATTACCAGGGAGACTTCAACAAACTGGCCCCGATTCTGATACATGGCGATGCTGCCATAGCTTCACAAGGAGTAGTATACGAAGTTATCCAGATGTCGGAACTTGCAGGATATAAAACAGGAGGGACAATCCATCTGGTAATAAATAATCAGGTCGGTTTTACCACGAATTATCTGGATGGAAGGTCAAGTACATATTGTACAGATATAGCCAAAATCACTAAATCTCCTGTTTTTCATGTAAATGGAGATGATGTGGAAGCATTGGTTCATACGCTGCGATTGGCATTGGAGTATCGACAGATTTTCCATACGGATGTATTTATTGATATTCTTTGCTACCGTAAATATGGCCACAACGAAGGTGATGAACCAAGGTTCACTCAACCCCTTTTATATAAAGCTATATCGGCTCATCCAAACCCAAGGGATATTTATGCTGAAGATCTTATTTCAGAGAATATTTATACACGCGATGAAATCCAGCAAATCATTAATGATTATGAACTTATACTTGATAGCAAACTAACACTGGCCAGGAAATCAAAAAAAGTAAGTATACAACAATTTCTAAAAGATGATTGGAAAAATTTCAGGTTTGCAGTACCGGAAGATTTTGAAAAAAATATTAATACTGGTGTTAAGAAATCAAGTTTGAAAGCCCTTGCCGCTAAAATAACTGAATTACCTCAAGACAAAACCTTCTTTAAAAAAATCATTAAATTATTTCATGAACGGAACAGAATGGTAGCCGAAGGTAAAGTTGATTGGGCTGTTGCTGAACTTCTTGCATATGCAAGCCTGATCGATGAGGGCTTTTCGGTTAGAATAAGCGGTCAAGATAGTGTCAGAGGGACATTTTCACACCGACATGCTGCTGTAGTTATTGAAGACACTGACCAACAATATATTCCATTAAAAAATATTAAAAAGAACCAGGCCCAATTCGAAATATATAACTCTTTACTTTCAGAATATGGGGTGCTTGGATTTGAATATGGTTATGCATTGGATACACCTATGGGTCTTACAATTTGGGAAGCACAATTTGGAGATTTTCTTAATGTAGCGCAGGTAATTGTAGACCAGTATATTAGCTCTGCAGAAGAAAAATGGGGACTAATGAATGGGATTGTTCTTTACCTTCCGCATGGATTCGAAGGACAAGGACCTGAACACTCCAGCGCAAGAATGGAAAGGTTTTTAAATATGGCCGCTGGAAATAACATGCAGATAGTAAATCCAACAACTCCTTCAAACTTATTTCATCTGCTCAGGCAACAAATGATAAGAGATTTTCGCCTTCCTCTGATAATTTTTACCCCAAAATCACTCTTGCGACATCATAAATGCATTTCCAACCTAGATGATTTGGAGAATAATCATTTCCAGGATGTGATTGATGATCCAAATGTCAATATAAATGATGTTAGAAGGTTAGTATTTTGTAGTGGGAAAATTTATTATGACCTTCTTCAGGAGAAGGAAGAATATAATGCTCTGGATATTGCTCTTGTAAGAATTGAACAACTTCACCCATTCCCTGAAAAAAAAATAAAGAATATAATAAAAAAATATAAAAATAATTTACTTACACTTTGGGTACAGGAGGAACCGGAAAATATGGGAGCATGGTATTATGTGCATCACTTTATGCGCAAGTATAATATAATTCATGTTTGTCGAATGCCTAGTGGAAGTCCGGCTGTAGGATTATTTAAAATCCATGAAGTTCAGCAAAGAGAAATTATTGAAAAAGTTTTCAGAAAATGCAATTGTGAACTTAAAAATATATACTGCGGATTACAATGTGTAGTTGGTGGTTCAAGGAAGGAGATATTGAAGCAACATTATTATTTTAAAGAAAAATGAGCATGTCATGGTTTGATTAATGAACTTTGATTACCAATAAAATGAATCTATAAATCAATAAACCAAATTTTTCAATAACTATCTTCACATTATAAAGGGCTTGTTGAGTAATAAATCAATAGAGCTTATCGAATAATTCGGAATTAAGTATTATAAATGATTATACCATGATTATCGAAATAAAAGTACCCAGCCCCGGAGAATCTATTTCTGAAGTTGAAATTGCCAGATGGTTAGTAAATGATGGTGATTATGTTGAAAAAGATCAGGAAATTGCTGAAATTGAATCAGATAAAGCCACATTACCTTTAATTGCAAGTGAAAATGGTGAGATTAAAATTTTAAAAAGTACTGGGATTGAAATTGCGACCGGGGAAGTTGTTTGCCATATTGACACTTCTAAAAAGGGCAATAAGAAAAAAGTAATGAAAAAGACTGAGATTGATAATGAAAAAATCTCAAACAAGACAGTACCTGAAAAAAAACCAGAAACAAAAGAATTAGAGCAGGAAAAAGATATTGAGGGAACAATTATTAAAATTACTCCTGTGGCTCAGCAAATGATGGAGGAAAATAATCTTTCAACTGAAGATATCATCAAGGGGTTAAAAAAAATTACAAGTAAAGATGTACATGCGGTCCTTAATGCTTCTTTTCGAAACCCGGAAATCAAGCCATCAATAAAAGATGTTAACAGAGATGAAGACCGAAGCCGTATGAGCGTCCTACGAAGAAAGTTGGGGCAGCGATTGGTTTCGGTTAAAAATGAAACCGCTATGTTAACCACTTTTAATGAGGTTGACATGAGTAATATTATGGAAATACGAAAAAAATTTCAAGAAACTTTTATCAAGAAGCATGATGTAAAACTTGGTTTAATGTCATTTTTCGCCAAAGCAGTTTCTATTGCGTTGAAATCATTTCCTATGGTTAACAGTATCATTGATGGGGAAGATATTGTTACTCCTAAATATACAGATATAGGTATTGCAGTTCAGACTGACAAAGGACTTATGGTTCCTGTACTCAGGAACGTCGAAATTATGGGATTAGCAGAAATTGAAAAGGAAATTCTTAAACTTGCTGAAAAAGCAAGAACAAATAAAATAAGTATTGAGGAAATGACTGGAGGCACATTTACTATAAGTAATGGAGGGATTTATGGGTCAATGCTTTCGACACCGATTCTTAATCCACCACAATCGGCAATACTTGGGATGCATAGCATTCTTAATCGTCCTGTTGCCTTAAACGATATGGTTGTTATCCGCCCTATGATGTATCTCGCTCTTTCTTACGACCATAGAATAATTGACGGACGAGATTCAGTTTCTTTTCTAATGAAGGTCAAAGAAATGATTGAAAATCCATATAAAATGCTCTTTGACGGAAGTGACTCTGAGAAAATCCTTTTAAATATTTAGTTTCATGTCGGAAAATTTTTATATCAACCACCAAAAAACAAATTTTTCAGAAACCGATAATGATTTTATCAACAAAATAAATTTAATCTATGATTTCCACAGACGTCTTCCGGGTTATCTTCCAACACCCCTTATTCAATTAAACAAACTGGCAAAAAAAACCGGCGTTCAATCAGTACGGATAAAAGATGAATCGAAAAGATTTGGCATACAGGCTTTTAAATCACTTGGAGCCAGTTGGGCTATTCATTGTTTTTTAAAAGATAATCCTGGTAAATACACTTTTTGTACCGCAACAGATGGTAATCATGGCAGGGCTGTAGGATGGAGTGCCAGAATACACGATCAAAAAGCAGTGGTATTTATGCCTGCTCATACCGCTACGTCACGTATCCGGAATATCGAAAATGAAGGAGCCATGGTTAAAATAATTCATGGAGATTATGATGATTGTGTCAGGATAGCCAATGAAACATCACGGAATAAAGGATATATTCTAATCCAGGATACTGCATGGGAAGGATATGAAAAAATTCCAGGTTTGATTCAGGAAGGATATTATACACAAATCCATGAAATACTTAAACAAACAGGATCTGATGGAATCAAACCTTTATTTGATATAATCTTCCTTCAGTCCGGAGTAGGAAGTTGGGCTTCCTCATTATGTACCTATCTACAGCATGCATATGGTGAATTTAAACCTCAAATAGTAATTGTTGAGCCAACAAGTTCAGATTGCATTATAGAGTCGATAAGAAATGGTAAAATCAGTAAAACATTGGGTACTCAGAACACTATTATGGCAGGATTAAACTGTGGCACCCCCTCAACACTCGCCTTTAAAGTACTTCAAAAACATGCTAATGTATTTATTTCAATTTCAGATGAATACGCAAAAAAAGCATTAAAAATCCTTCAGCATCCTCTTCCAGCTTACGCGGATCAGCAATGCGCGCCTCGATC
>CAZKMG010000129.1:0-1258 GCA_964553465.1 uncultured Bacteroidaceae bacterium | reverse complement strand
CTTCCAGGTGATCCTTCAATTGAAACTTGTGAAACAGGAGCAGCAGGTTTGGCAGGTTATCTCTCCATCCTATATGAACCAGAATTTAGGGAAGTAGTGAATTATTTGAATTTATCTTCTCATTCCCGCATTCTTCTCATTAACACTGAAGGGAATACTGATCCCGAAATGAATGCTAAAATTATGTCCGAAAAAATACAGTTGCCCTGGGATTAATAATGAATAAATAATCTACCCAAACTTTACATTCACTTCAATTCAAATGTCCATTAAAACAAAAAATAAGACAGCCCTGGTTTTTGGTGCTACAGGGTTAACAGGCAGGGAACTAACCATTCAGCTTTTATGCGATGATCATTATGAAAAAATCATAACTTTTGTGAGAAAATCTTCCGGTTTAATCCATCCGAAATTAATTGAAATAATCGATGACCTTAGTGATCCTGAAAGAATAGCAGATCAAATCACTGGTGATGATCTATTTTGTTGTCTCGGAACTACAATAAAAAAGGCTGGTTCAAAAAAAGCTTTTAAATGGGTAAATTTGGAACTACCGGTGAAAATTGCAGAAATTGCCAGTAGAAATGAAGTAAAAAAATTTCTTGTTATGTCTTCAGTAGGAGCGAAATCATCATCAAACAACTTTTACTTACGAACAAAGGGATTGATGGAAAGTAGAATTCTCAAACAACATTTCCTCCAGATAAATATACTCCGACCTTCAATATTACTTGGGAATCGCGTTGAATTCAGGTTTGGAGAAGAAGTTGGGAAAATTCTTATGCACGTTTTATCCTTTTTATTTATTGGCCCCTTAAAGAAATATAAAGGAATTCAAGTAGTAAAAGTAGCAAAAGCTATGATTCGACTTGCTAATTCAGTAAATAGGATGACTGTTGTTGACTCAGAAAAGATCCATGAAATAGGGAAATAATTCAGATCCGTAATAATTTCTATCTTAACTTCTTCAGATTCCTTTTAGAAATCCTTATAATCCCAGCAAATATTTTTGAATTTCAAATTAATATTCCTGTAAATAATTATAAAGAAAAAGTCAGAAAAAAGTTAACATTTGAGAAATCATTTCATTTCATCGCAACAAAATAGATCTGTGAGATCAGTAATAAGTAACTTTACTTATTTCTTAAAATATATTTAGTAAAAAACAATTTTGAAAAAACAATTTCTCCTTATTGACCATTTTTAAGTTTTGCAATATAACCTTTTAATTCAACTATGGAACTTTTATCCTCCTGAC
>CAZKMG010000128.1:0-9627 GCA_964553465.1 uncultured Bacteroidaceae bacterium | reverse complement strand
CGAGCGATTCAGGGATTTGGAGCTGGAGGTATTTTCCCGGTTGCCTCAGCTGTAATAGGAGATACTATTCCAAAGGAAAAACAAGGTACTGCCCTGGGACTGATTGGTGCAGTTTTTGGTCTTGCATTTATAGTGGGGCCCATAATCGGGGGTGTGCTGCTTACCCTGAACTGGAAATATATTTTTGTCATAAACTTGCCTTTAGCGCTAGTTGTTATTTTATGGGCTTGGAAAGTTCTACCAGGTGAGAGAATTGCAAAAAAAATATCTCTCGACTGGAAAGGTTTGCTAGTTCTGATCCTTTCTTTATCAGCTTATGCATACTCCGTAAATAAAGTTGATTCAACGCATTTTATAGATAGTTTCTTAAGTTTCGGGATATTACCTGTTTATTTGTTTGCCGTAATTCTACTTCCGGTTTTCTACTATCTCCAATTAAGGGCAGAAACTCCATTAATTAATCCGAGGCTACTTAAATCACGGCAATTGATTATAGTTTATTTTATAGCTTTCGGAGCTGGTCTGACTCAACTTGTGGTGATTTATATTCCAAGCGTTGCACATGAATTATTTACAGTTACGAGCTCACAAGGCAGTTTCATGTTGCTTCCACTTGTTATTGCTCTGTTTATTAGCGCTCCTCTTGCTGGAAAGCTGATTGACATTTTCGGAACAAGGTATGTGCTTGTTTCAGGACTTGCTGTGCTTTTAACTGGTCTTGGAATATTTAGCATGTTTATTATGGGAGAAACTTCTTTTTATATAGCCGAAGTGCTGCTTGGGATAGGACTTGCATTTATTGTAGGTTCACCCTTGAGATATATTATGAACCTGGAGACAAAGATGGGGGAGAGAGCCTCTGGACAAGCAATACTTACATTATTTACTTCAACTGGGCAAATATCCAGTGCTGCCCTAGCGGGTGCTGTTATTGCAAGTATGGGAGGAGGATTGCCTGGCTATCAAATGGCATTTAAGATATTATCAATTTTTGTTTTCATTCTCTTTATTCTTTCTTTTGGATTGAGAGGGAGGAAAGCTGAAAGAAATATGTAATTTTTCGCAATAAAGGAAGCTGCTGTAAATTAACCGGGCAAATCGTTAAGAAGATTCTCCAGATTTTTTATTCTTTCGGACCGTTCAAAGTAATAAGTTTTATCCTTCGATCGGGAAAAAAGAATTAAGAATTTTGCATTTTTAAATGATTTTTTTGCTGAATCGAAATCTTTTATCTCAACATAATTTTTTCCTGCTTCAGTAAGTATTTCTGAAATTATCTCGATAACAGGTGTATTATATTTTTTCTCGTTGGAAATAAACTCAAGGAGATCATCATCCTTCTTTTCAATTAATTCAATTAGTTCTATATCGATTTTGTCCTTGAGGTTGCGGTTTGTTAAAATTAATCCTTCTTGATATCGCCCCTGCTCACGGAAGCTCAATAATACTGAAAGAACTTTTCCTAACTCCTCAAAATAACGCATCATATAATCTTGTGTTTCCATATGTGACTAAATATTCTGATTTACATACTAAAAATAATGTTAGTAATAAAAGTAATTATAGAAATTGTCTGGATTGCTTTTAATTTATTAAATAAAATTTATATCAGAATAAAATGATTGTTTTGAAAATAGAAAATTAATTCTTTACTTTGTTTCCAGGTTAATATAAAAATGAATATTTCTTTAAATAATTGGTGGTGGCAGATCTTACCGTTAACAATCGGGAGGTAGGATAGCACTGCTATATTTCTAAAATATATCAACGGCCTGTCGAACTCTCGGCAGGCCGTTTTATTTTATCTGACATTGAACCATTGCATATAAAACTATAAAAACTATGAAGAATACAACTCTGTTCACACAAATGCATTCTTTTCCACCGGGGCTTGCTGATGTTATTACACCTGTAACTATATACCTTAAAATCAGAGACAAGTACCCGAATGCCATTTTATTGGAAAGCTCCGATTATCATGGTAACAGTAACAGTATGAGTTATATATGTTTCGAGACGATTTCATCTATTAAAGCAGAAGATTATAATATACTTATTATTCATCCAGATGGTGAAAATGAGCAAATGCAAATAATGGATAAACAAACACTTTCGGATATATTTGAAATGTATTTAAAATCATTTGAGGTTGTGAAAAGTGATAATCTGGGGGGGATGCCTGCAAATGGATTATTTGGATATTCTTCCTATGATGCTGTAAGATATTTTGAAAGTATACGATTCAAAAATGAAATTAGTAATGACTGTCGTATCCCCGATCTTCACTATTCCCTTTACAAATTTATCATAGCAATAAACCATTTTAGTAATCGTATTTTTCTTATAGAAAATCTTCTTGAAGGCGAGGATAGCAGGGAGGAAGAGGTAAGCAGTCTTTTAAGGAATCATAGTCTTGGATCTTTCCAGTTTGAACCGCTATATGATGAAACTTCAAATATTTCTGATGAAGAGTACATTGAAATGGTACGGAATGGCAAAAAACATTGTTTTCTAGGCGATGTTTTTCAGGTTGTCTTATCCAGACAATTTAAACAACTATTCAGGGGTGATGAGTTCAATGTTTATAGGGCATTACGAAATATTAATCCATCACCATATTTATTTTATTTTGATTATGGTGGATACAAACTTTTTGGTTCTTCACCAGAAGCACAGATTGTGATAGAAAAAGGAATAGCACATATTAGTCCGATTGCTGGTACATTTAAACGGTCGGGAGATGATGAAGAAGACAGGCAACTGGCTATCGATCTGATGAGCGACAGAAAGGAAAATGCCGAGCATATAATGTTAGTGGACCTTGCAAGAAATGACCTTAGCCGGAATTCAGATAAAGTTGGGGTAAAGACTTATCGTGAGGTACAGTTTTATTCACACGTTATCCATCTTGTATCTGAAGTGACCGGGGAACTTTACGACGGTTTTAATCCAATTAAAATTTTTGGAGATTCATTCCCTGCAGGGACACTCTCAGGTGCTCCAAAATATAAGGCCATGGAACTTATCGATCAATATGAAAATCGTAATCGTGGGTATTATGGTGGGGCCCTCGGATATATCGGATTTAACGGGGATATTAACCATGCTATCATGATACGTTCATTCCTGAGCAGGAATAATACGCTTTATTATCAGGCAGGGGCAGGTATTGTTGCTGCGTCTGTCGAGGAAAATGAACTTCAGGAAGTAAATAATAAGCTGGGAGCTTTGAAACAGGCAATTGTCACTGCTGCGCAGATTTAATAACTTAAATACCTGATCATGAAAATAATGGTATTGGATAACTATGATTCATTTACTTACAACCTTGTCCATATCCTCAAGGAATTGAGCATGGAAAGGGTTGATGTTTACAGGAACGATGAAATAGACCTGGATGAATTTATTATATATGATAAAATTGTAATTTCTCCTGGTCCCGGATTACCTGATCAGGCAGGTATCTCAAAGAAAATGATTGCAAATTTTGCTCCCACAAAAAGTATTCTTGGTGTCTGTCTTGGTTGTCAGGCTATCGCAGAGGTATATGGTGGAACCCTAACCAATCTTAAGCAAGTATTTCACGGTGTGGCAACCTCAATGGAAGTTCAGGATGAAAATGAAAAAATTTTTCAGGACATACCATTAAATTTTACAGCAGGTCGATATCATTCATGGGTTATCCGCGAAAACGACTTTCCTGATGTTTTAAAAATCACAGTCAGGGACGAGGAGGGAGTTATTATGGCAATTTCTCACAGGACATATGATCTCAGAGGTGTCCAATTCCATCCGGAATCAGTGATGACAAGTTATGGAAAACAGATATTACTTAATTGGCTGAATAATTGATCTATGAATGTATTTGGTGTATAGTTAAATTGAGAATGAGGGAAACAGGAATTTATGAGTAATACTTACGAATTCATAGGAATAACAAAGAATTTCTACCTTAATTTATATATATATGAAAGATATTCTTCAACGACTAACTTCTCATCTGACCCTTGAGAGGACAGAAGCAACTGACATTCTAAAAAGAATCACAAAAAGTGAATTTAATAATTCTCAGGTATCGTCATTTTTGACTGTTTTTATGATGAGAATGATTACCGTTCATGAATTGGCTGGTTTTCGTGATGCACTATTAGATTTATGTCTGGCAACCGATTTATCTGATTTTGAAACTATTGATCTATGTGGAACAGGAGGGGACGGGAAAAATACTATTAATATTTCCACTCTTTCTTCGTTTGTGGTAGCCGGAGCAGGAGTTAAAGTTGCAAAACATGGTAATTACGGAGTCTCATCAGCATGCGGCTCAAGTAATGTAATGGAGTTTATTGGATATAAGTTTACTAATGAGAGGGATATACTTCGGAAACAATTGGAAAAAGCAAATATATGTTTTCTGCATGCCCCATTATTTCATCCTGCTATGAAATCTATTGCACCCATAAGAAAAGAGCTTGGCGTTAAAACTTTTTTTAATATGCTTGGGCCTATGGTTAATCCATCTTTTCCTAAAAATCAGATGGTTGGTGTATGGAGCCTGGAAACGGCCCGTCTTTATAATTATATATATCAGCAATCAAATAAAAACTTTACTATTATTTATTCACTAGACGGCTATGATGAGATTTCACTTACGAGTGAATTTAAGATGATTTCAAATTACGAAGATGAGCTGCTGTCGCCGGAAAAAATTGGGTTACTCAGAATACTACCAGACGATCTAATGGGGGGAAAGACTGTTGAAGAATCGGTAAAAATCTTTTTACGAATACTGGAGGGAAAAGGCACAAAGGCGCAACAATCTGTGATTATTGCAAATTCCGGAATAGCTCTTAGAAAACTTTTCCCGGACAAAAGCATTCCAGAATGCCTTGAAATTGCAAATGAATCATTAAATCGGGGCATGGCATTAAAATGTCTTAAGAAACTTTTAGAACTTACATAAGATGAATATCCTGGAAACGATAGTCGCTTTTAAAAAGAAGGAGATCGAGGGCAGAAAAAAAATAATTCCTATAAACAAGCTCGAAGAATCTGTATTTTATTCACGTGAAATGCCGTCTTTTTTCGATGCAATTGCGAAACCCGGTCCTTCTATTATAGGAGAATTTAAAAGAAAATCACCTTCACAGGGAATGATCAATATTCATTCTGAAGTTGAGCAACTGGCAAAGGAATATGAAAAGGCTGGAATATCAGGCATGTCGATTCTCACTGATTTGGAATTTTTCGGAGGAGAGGATCAGGACTTGAAAAATGTAGCACTTTTTACACAAATGCCTCTACTAAGGAAGGATTTTATCATAGATGAATACCAGGTAATTGAATCTAAATCAATCGGTGCATCAGCAATTTTGCTTATAGCTTCCATCTTAACAAAGGAGAAAATCAAATCATTTATTGAACTTTCATCAAACATTGGATTGGATGTGCTATTCGAAATCCATGATAAAGAGGATTTGAATAAGATGAATCAAGCCGTCCGTATTGCTGGAATAAATAACCGGAATCTTAAAACCTTTGAGGTGGATATTAATCATTCGGCTGAACTTTTTTCTCAATTACCTGATGTTTGTCTTAAGGTTGCTGAAAGTGGTATTAAAGATTATACAGATGTAAAACGATTATACGACATTGGTTTTAATGGGTTTCTGATAGGCGGGAGTTTTATGAAATCAAGGAATCCTGGAAAAACCGTAGTAAAATTTATGGAAGAATTAAAAAATTATTCAAATGGGCTTAAAAATTAAAATATGTGGGTTACGTGAGCCTGCTAATATGATAGAGGTTGCAAACTTAAAGCCTGATCTGGTTGGATTTAACTTTTATCCCGATTCTCCTCGCTATGCTTTAAAAAACTTAAAACCTGAGATATTTGTCCATTTTCCGCCAGGTTTAAAAAAAGTAGGGGTGTTTGTAAATGCTGATTTAAATGAGATAAAGGAAAATGTCTTGAAATATTCCCTTGATATGGTGCAATTGCACGGAGATGAAACTCCTGAAACATGCCGATTACTGTTTATGAAAGGGATATCCCTTATAAAGGCTTTTAGAATTCAGTTTAAAACTGATTTTAAAAGATTTGTTGATTATGTACCCTGGACGAATTATTTTTTATTCGATACCCCTACAAAAAAATTCGGAGGATCAGGTAAAAAATTTGACTGGAAAATCCTCGAAGGTTATGATCTCGGTCAACCATTCTTTCTCAGTGGAGGGATTGCCCCTGGTGATTCACTTAGTTTGTTGGAAATATCTAATCCCTTTTTTTACGGCATAGATATTAACAGCAGGTTTGAGATCCTCCCCGGGAAAAAGGATATTGATTTACTGAAAAAATTTATGAATGAAATCAGGCATAAAAAAACATAATTATGAACGAGACATTTATTGCTGACAGCAGAGGGTATTATGGTGAATTTGGAGGAGCTTTCATTCCTGAAATGCTGCGTTATAATATAGAATCTCTAAGATCTGTCTACCATAATATGATAGAATCCAATGAGTTTAAAAAGGAATTTTCCGGATTACTCAGGGACTATGCGGGGCGGCCATCTTCTCTATATTTTGCAACCCGTTTGAGCAACAAGTATGGCGCAAGAATATATTTAAAAAGGGAGGATTTAAATCATACTGGTTCACATAAAATCAACAATACAATCGGACAGATTCTACTCGCAAGAAACATGGGAAAAACTAGGATCATTGCCGAAACCGGTGCTGGTCAGCACGGAGTTGCAACTGCCACCGTATGTGCTCTCATGGGATTGGAATGTATTGTTTATATGGGTGAGACAGATATGCTGAGGCAGGAACCAAACGTAAAAAGGATGGAGATGCTAGGGGCCAGGGTATTACCGGTGAAGAGTGGAAATAAAACACTAAAGGATGCCACTAATGAAGCTTTAAGGGATTGGATACGAAATCCAGAAAATACATTCTACATAATAGGATCTGTAGTGGGACCCCATCCTTATCCGGATATAGTTGCACGATTCCAGTCGGTTATTAGTAAAGAACTTATTGAACAGCTTAGAGATGCAGAAGGAACGGAAGATCCGGATATTATTCTGGCTTGTGTTGGAGGGGGAAGTAATGCTGCCGGGATATTTTATCATTATCTTGACAGGAAGAATGTCAGACTTGTTGGTGTTGAAGCAGCCGGAGAAGGAATAAAGACAGGACTTACTGCTGCTACTATTGCTATTGGAAATACAGGGATCATCCATGGGAGTAAAACATTGATTATGCAGGATCAAGATGGACAAATATCTGAGCCTTATTCGATATCTGCAGGGCTTGATTACCCGGGTGTCGGGCCAATCCATGCATGGCTCGCTAAGACATACAGGGCAGATTATATAAATGTTACGGATAAGGAAGCCCTTGCTGCAGCGTATGAGCTTACCTGGCTTGAAGGTATCATCCCGGCTCTCGAATCAGCGCATGCACTTGCTGGACTCAGAAAGTTACAATATAAGAAAAACGAAATTATAGTTATTAATCTTTCCGGTCGGGGTGATAAAGATATGCAGGCGTATATTGCTGCAAAAAGTTTGTTTAAAGAGGGTGAACGGTTTTCAATCGATAATAAACATTAACAGTTATCCTTTTTATTTTAAACGGATATATTATTTTAAACAGTGATGAGTGAATCATCTGGATAGGTCTAACCATAATTAGCTCAGAAACGAAATCTGAAGGTTGAATTCATAAAACATATCAGTGCAGCTAAAATGAAAAAATAAAATAAAAATCCATGAATCGAATAGCAGAATTATTTCTGAAGAAGAACCAAAATATTCTTTCTGTTTATTTTACTGCAGGTTTTCCCGCGCTAAATGACACCCTGCGTACTATCAAAGAGTTGGACAACAATGGAGTAGATATGATTGAAATCGGAATGCCATTTTCAGATCCATTGGCTGATGGGCCTGTAATTCAGAAAAGCAGCCAAAAAGCGCTTATTAATGGGATGAACACGAAACTTCTTTTTGAACAATTGAAGAGTGCCAGGGAATTTACAAATATTCCCCTGATATTGATGGGATATTTTAATCCTGTTTATCGATTTGGGGTACACAATTTCATCAGCAAATGTAAGGAGACAGGAATCGATGGAGTAATCATACCGGATTTTCCAGTTGAGGAATACCTGGAATCATATCAGGATGTTTTCGAAAAATATGATATTTATAACATATTTCTTATATCTCCTCAAACTCCAAGTGAGAGGATTACATATCTGGATAATTTGGCAAAAGGGTTTTTATATATGGTCTCAACTGCTGCCACAACTGGTGCAATAAATGAATTTAGTCATGACCAGTTGGATTATTTTAATAAAGTTAAAGATTTACGATGTAAGACGCCGAGGCTAATTGGATTTGGTGTGTCAAATCATCTGACCTTTACTCAGGCTAATACATATGCCGATGGGGTAATCATTGGGAGCGCCTTTATTAAGGCAATCAGCGATGATGGAAGACTTTCGGAGAATGTAAAAAGATTTATTTCGAATATCAGAGGATAATTTTATTAAATGATTAACCGCAAAGTCCTCCTGATTCTCTCCCGGAATAATCAACCTCTAAACGGGAACGCGTTCTTGACTTATAAGCAGTTATCTTAGAAATCGATAAAGAACTACTGCTCTTAAAGATGGCGCTTTTCCACTATCGGACTTTGCGGTTAAAAACATGTTACAATTATCAATGGTAACCACTATAAATTAATATCCACCATTGGTAATGTATATTTTATTATTAATTTCGGTCTCATTCCTGTTTCGGGATAATCACTGGATGCAAAACGGAACCCGGGAAACTGCTCAGAAGGATACAATTTAAACATCATACCGTAATTATCAGCCAGGATCTTATCTATCGGTACAAAAAGGCGTGTGACATCTATTTCAATAAAATTAGTATTCCTGATAAATGGAGAAACATATACCTGGTTGGCCTCTATAGATTTTGGCTGATTATTCCAGGTAACCTTTCCTTCTTCCCATGGCTCAACAATCTGCTGTAATACAGCCCCATACCATGCAAAATCAGAACTCACAGGACTAGTGGTATAAATAGTGCTATCCCATGGTATTGGGATATCATATGAAAGATTAAGTATAACTTTTTGGATTGTAGCAGATTTTGGCAACTGGTTCATATCAAACCATATCAGGCTCCGGTTAGAACGCATAACCGTAAGCACAGGTTCGGAGAGAAATGTTGCTTCAAAGTATTTATAATTCCCAAAATTCTTGTCAGGTTCAAGATTTGATATCATTGCATCTTTACCTAAATCAGGACCAGGTTGCAAAATAAGGGTTTTATATTCTATATTTGGCCATGGAATTTTGAGGATCAGTGGATTCTCTTTGGAGGTGGCCATAAGTTCCCAGGCAGAGAACTGCATCCTGTTAAAAATAATAAACGCATAAATATTAGAGAAAGTAAGGCATGTTTGATTAATTTCCGTCTGTTCATAATCTGTTCTTATTCCCGTTCTGCTTTCTCATTCCGAGGGCGGTTCAAAAATTACCACAGCAGTCATATTCCAGCGTAATCTTGGATCTTGATTGTTTAAATTAACATGAACAGTGTAGGTAAT
>CAZKMG010000127.1:0-9644 GCA_964553465.1 uncultured Bacteroidaceae bacterium | reverse complement strand
CTGCCTGGCTTCGGCAAAAGAGGCATGTGTATGATAATACCGCTCCGTCAGATTTTTTATGCTCGCTTTTAATTCCATCATTATCTATTTTCCAAATGCCATTTTTAATCCCGCCAGTAACATCAAAATTCCAAATACTTGCTTTAATACTCTATCAGATAGGTGAATAGCCAATTTAGAACCGAAATAAGAACCGATTACAAAAAAAATCATGAGTAGAATAGCATACCTGAAATTGACAAAACCTGCTTTGTAATAATTTATAACGGCCAAAATTCCAATCGGGGCAAGCATCATTGTGAGACTTGTGCCCTGAGCTGAACTTTGTGTCATGCCCAATAATAGAACAAGAGCAGGAACAATGATAATTCCACCTCCGACCCCAAAGGTACCGCTAAGGAATCCACCTGCAAGCCCAATAAGAATAATAAGCAGTATTTGCGACAGATTCATGAAATCACTGTAATAGAAAAATTTAGAAATCCAAATTTAATGAAAAATAGAATATCCTTGGAAGAATTGTTCTGTTTTCGATCCCCCAGGCCCAGTCAGCACGGACAAAATACCCAAATATACGGCTCCGTAATCCAAAACCATATCCGAAAACAACAGGATCCCGGTTTGAATCAATAACCACTAAGATTGGACCGTTTTCAAACTTTTCTGTATCATAAGCATTTTCCCCTGACCAGGGCGATAATCCTGTCCATGCACTACCGACGTCAAAAAAACCCGCAATTTGAAAATTATTAAGAAAATTTGAACTGATAGGATGGTTTGCAAAATATCTAAAAACCGGCCAACGTAACTCAGAATTAATCAAAGCAAAATTATTTCCATTCCTGATATTTTGTGAAAACCCTCGCATATTTGTTGCCAGGGTCTGATATGCATAATTCTTTGTATAATCGATGGGGACACTCTGATCGAATGTTTGTACTTTGGATGTAAAATTAAGCCAATTATCTACACTGCCCAGGTAATAAATCAAAGGGCTATTTCCAAAGGAAGTACTTGTTGCAAAACGATTTGCCCAAATAAGTGTTCTGTGAATCGGAAAATAATACCTGAAATCTGCTCCAAGTACTATTAAATCAGATTTCGAACGGTTAATCTGTTTATAACCTTCAGCAAAAAGCTTATACCTGAGTCCATTGTAGAGATTTACACCAATAAATCTTGTATCGTCATGAATATACTCAAATTTAAGTCCAAGCCATGGCCTATATTCATCCTTTTCATTCAGGTTTTGTAAATCAGTACTGAGATAAACGATTTTGTCATTCCGGAATGAAGCAGTTGCTTTTAATGCCCCAACCTGACTAAAAGGATAAGACATGGAATAGAAAAGTTCATGCGAAAAGATTTTTAACAAGGAGTATTCTGAACTGGTTTTAAATACCTGGCGGTGGAAGATCAACTGCTTATCAATTCTTTTCTTAAGATTCTCCACACTCAGTAAATATTCATTACTATCAAAATCCGATGCAAACCTTACACCACCTATTAACCTGTAATCCTCAAAAAGATCATTTGCCCCAACTTTAAACAACATGTTGAAACCCGGATTGTAATATACGGCTCCCCCTGTAAATGTCTGGTATGACTGGTTCAAGAAACTGAAATCCACCTGGTTAACCAGGAAATTTGGATAAAATGAAGTTTCATAATCAATATACATTTTCCTGGGTTCCGCAATGGTGTCAAGCACCAGGTTGAAATCATTCTCCCTGAATTTCTCGTTATACAGACTAAGCTTCTCCTTTTCAAAAACATAATTATTTATGTCAATCGAGATTGCATCCAGTTTAAAGGTATCGCTACCAGATATGAAGCTGTTATCTGTCACTTCACTCATAGGAATACTTTTTTTCTTTATGCTCTTGAGGCTATCCTCCACTTTAAGGGACTGAAAATATTTTTCCCTGAATGAAGTGATTTTCATCTCATCTTTATAAGATATTGCAGGATCAAGTATTCCAGAATAAATATTAAATCTTCCGTTATTAAAAATTAGTTCAGAATATTTGCCTGAAGAAGGAATATAATCATGTTCGAGAATATTCCTGCGGTAATTGGTGATAGGATATGATCTTGAAAAATACCGGTAATGTGTGATTGTATCAATATAACTTATGGCACTGTCATATTTAGCCGCATACCTGTTTATTATCCCTGATTGATCAGATAAATAAATATACCGATTTTTATCCAAGCTATAGGGAAGATCATAACTTGAATAGTTGCGGTCGTTGATTCTTCTTAGCTCTCGGGAACCATTTTTATAATTATAAGTAAAAACAGAAAGGTAATTGACCGTATTATCTTCGGGTTCATTTGCTGTATAAAGAGTATCATTCCGTCTGTTAGATGAAAATACTATCATTTCTGAATTATTATAAAAACGAGGATGAAAATCATCCGGCATATCATTAGTAATTCGCTCGTTTGTTGCAGAAACTATATTATGCACGAATATATCAGTTTTACCATTCACAACCCCTGAAATTACAAACCTAAGTCCGTCGTCTGAATAGGAGAGGTCGAGTATCTTTTCATAAAATGTCATAATTCTCTCTGAAAACTGTTTGTCCTCAAGTGTATAATAGGTTAATTTCAACTGTCCTTTCGATTCAGTAACAAAGGCCAGGATTTTTGATGAGGGGTGCCATGTCAGAACAGGATAGGAGTAATCGGTTATTTGGTCAAGCTTGAAATCATGTTTAAGAATTTGTTTCTGTTTGGAGGTCTCAGTATCAAAGAGAAAAATTCTATACTGTCCTAATTCATTTGTCACATAGGCAATATATTTCCCATCCGGACTTATTTTAACCTGCTGGTACACTCTTTTCTTTTTTGGTTTCTTAAGCAATTTCCCCTCAGATGGCAAAGTTCTTATTGATTCGGATTGATTATATAAATCCAGATAATACCCAAGCCACTCAAAAGAGAGATTTCTGATAGAAAGCCCAAGAACATATAGAAATCCTGTATTTGAATTTTTATTGATTTTGGTAAGATAAAGAATATTAGGAATAACTGAAACCCCATAGGTATCAGCAATATATTTCCAAAATGAATGACCGGCAATAATGGCATCCTGACCTGTAAGACGGTTAAACTTCTCATACCTTTTACTGATAATGCCATCTTTAACCCTGTTTTCCAAATCAAAATTCCATGGATTTGAAACATATGATACAAGTCCTTTCAAATACCAGTCAGGTAAACTAATTAATGTTGAATTGGTGAGGTTATCCTTGAGATCGTTTCCATAAATCATCTCCTGTATAAGCGCTTCTGCTATTGCTTGTGAAAGTTCTTCCTCCATTTTCCTGTGATCTCCTGAAAAATAGACGAATATTTTATTCTGATTAATTTTGGTTACACCCCCAATATTAGAGCTTTCTTCATCAGTGGGCTGCTGACCAATATTACTTTGTCGGAAATCAGAAAGACGGTTATAGGTGAGAAAGATCAATCGTCTGTTAAAATTGTAATCGAAAAATCGTTCAATTCTCTCGATTTCTTTTTCAACATAATCAGCTACATACAAGGAAAGTTCTGTACCATCTTCGTAGGAATATATATCAAATCGCTCAAACCGATAAAATTTCCAGTAAAAAGTATTAAACTGTAACCGGTTTTTCCCGAATGTCATTTGGTGTCCGTTATAGAACTGAGCATTCAGGGTAAATAAAAAACCTGTACCGGTCAAAAGAAATATTAAAAGTCCACGTTTCAATTATATCTAAATTTTCAATGCATTAAAGGTAAACAATATTCCGTGATTTTTGGTCCTTTCTACCTGCCATCAAATATCAGTAAATACAAAATATTTATATTAATAAATCTTTATTTATTTAATTTTGCAAAATTCATTTTTAAATTCATGCAACCATTTCGGCTTCAAATTTGTATGAACTATATCATCCTGTTTATTGTTTAAAAAACAAATTTGAATGATTTTTGATCAATTATAATAAAAAAACATGAATCCTTTATTTTAAATAGATGTTTAACACAAAGACCGATGAAAAATATCCTGAATTGACTTTTAAATTAGCATCACATTCAAAAGGATGTGGATGTTTATAATGAACGAGACATACTCAGGATATCCGGCCTTTAAAATAATAAAAATTACAATGAAAAAGTATTTTTTTCCTATGATCTTAGCTGTATCCTTAGCTTCCATCCCAATAAATGCGCAGCAAAAAGGGGCAAATATATCTTTTGACGAAACAATATTTAATTTTGGAAAGATAAATGAAAATAAGGGTGAAGTGATTCATAAATTCGAATTTACTAATACAGGAAGTGAATCTATGGTCATCCAGAATGTTTCAACTTCATGTGGATGCACCACTCCCGATTGGACAAAGGGTCCGGTAAGACCGGGGGAGAAAGGATTTGTGAGTGCAGCCTATAATCCTTCTGGCAGACCAGGCCAATTTGAAAAATACATTACTGTTCAGTCTACTGCAAATCCTTCATTAATTCAGCTCAAAATTACCGGCCAGGTTAATCCTAAAATATTAAGCATTGAAGATCAGTATCCATTTCCATTTGGAGGTATTCGTCTGAAAAGTAACCAGGTAAGCTTTGGGACAGTTTTTAAAGGTCAGGAAAGGTCAAATATCATAGAGGTGATAAATGCCTCTGACCAGAATCAAACCATAAAAATTGAGGGAACCCCGCCCTATATAAAAGTTAATATTCCAAAGCCAACCCTCGCACCCAAGCAAACAGGCATTATTGAAATAACATTTAACTCTGCAATGAAAGATGACTGGGGTTTTGTGATGGACAGGTTGAATGTATATATAAATAATAAGACTGATAACAGCTACCGCATTATTAGCAGTGCAAATATAGAGGAAGATTTTTCTTCACTTTCTGCTGATCAGAGGCTAAACTCTCCAAAGGTCAGCTTTGAAAATACAACTTATAACTTTGGAACAGTTAAAAGTGGATTAATGGTAACACATGAATTCAGATTTACAAACAACGGTAAAACTAACCTGTTTATCAGAAAAATTACAGCTTCGTGTGGATGTACTGCTGTAAATGCTTCTGAACAGGTCATTGCACCTGGGAAAACAGGTACGATTAAAGCAAATTTCAATTCAACAGGATATTCCGGAACACAGAATAAAACCATTACTGTAATCACCAATGACCCTGTTAATTCGAAAGTCTTGCTGTGGATTAAAGGGGCAGTAACGAACGGAGCGAAATAAAAAAGTTAAGGTTGTTACTTTACCTGCAAACATCAGAATCAACAAGCTAAAAATTATACTTGGCAGGAATCTCAGGATAGCCAATGAGAGATGAACCAGGCATTTGTCAATCTTACTATTGTTTGAATTGCTCATATATTTTTTCGATACCTAAAAAGTTCGTGTAGCAGTTAATCATTTCATATACCTAGGCTTATCATTTTTTTTATTTATCATGATTATTGTATTTTAGCATGTTTATTACTCGTTCAAATGGAAAAGGGCAACCTGCCAGGAAGAGCATTGAATATAGCTAAAGGTGTGATGCAGTCATCCTCAATTCATAAAGATGCGGCTCAAAGAATTAAAAAAGCTCGGCTTGCCAGCCTTGATTCATCCGTATATTTAAAAGGCATATCAGAAGGTAATATTACTATTCTCAGTCAGGCTATCACGCTTGTTGAAAGTTCACTTCAAAAACACCAGAAAATCGCTCAGGAAATCATTGAAAAATGCATTCCTAATTCCGGAAAATCTATTCGCATTGGAATAACGGGAGTTCCCGGTGTTGGGAAAAGTACCTTTATAGAAGCTTTCGGCACTTATCTTATTTCCCATAATAGGAAGGTAGCTGTCCTTGCTGTTGATCCAACCAGCGGACTATCAGGAGGAAGTATTCTGGGTGATAAGACAAGGATGGAAGTATTATCGGCCAATCCTTATGCATTTATACGTCCTTCCCCATCAGGAGGCTCGCTTGGGGGTGTTGCCCGTAAAACAAGGGAGACAATCATCCTTTGTGAAGCTGCAGGATTCGATACTATTATCATTGAAACTGTAGGGGTAGGTCAATCAGAAATTGCTGTCCATTCCATGGTGGATTTTTTCCTTCTCCTGATGTTGGCAGGTGCAGGAGATGAACTTCAGGGTATTAAAAGGGGAATTATGGAGATGGCTGATATGATAGCTATCAATAAAGCAGATGGAAATAATATTGACCTTGCTAATCATGCAAAAACTGAATACTTCAATGCCCTTCATCTTTTCCCACTTCCATCGTCGGGGTGGGAACCAGGTGTAATTACATGTAGTGCCCTGAACAACAATGGAATAAAAGAAATATGGGATACAATTGTCAAATTCCAGGATCATTGCTCCAAGAACGGATATTTTGATATCAGAAGAAAGCAACAATCAACTTACTGGATATATGAGTCCATTTATGACCAGATCAGAATCATGTTTAATAACGACCCTGAAATAAAAAAATATTCAAAAATGCTTGAGGATGAGGTTCTCACGGGAAAAAAAAGTTCATTCATTGCTGCTGATCAGTTATTAGAGTTGTATGTTACCAGAATGAAAAATAAATCCCGCAGTGAATAATTATTTTTATTTTCAAACAGATTCAAAATTATTAAAGTATAGGTGTGAGCTACCTTCCAGTTATGGGCTTCATTATAATTTTATCACAGAATTACCATTAATGGCTCACAGGCAAAACTCTAAAACTAAACTCATAACTGATTGTTAAGAAATTTCGCCCAAAAAGGATGTATATCTACCCGCTATTACGAATTATTTTTAAAAACTTACCCTCACCCCCATCACCAGGATATCGTCAATCTGGTTCATATTACCCATCCAATCATCAAGCGTTTTTTCAAGGATATGTTTTTGATCTTTCATAGATTTTTTATGTATTTCCTGAAGAAGCTTTTTAAAACTTCGAATCATGAATTTCTTCTCGTTTTTACCTCCAAACTGATCATAATAACCATCTGAAAATGAATATATTACATCATTTTCCTGCATCATAATTTCATGATTTGTAAATGACTTATTTGCATTTTTATGAATCCCGATAGGCATATTATCAGATTTTAGTTCGATTAATTCACCTTTCCTGAATATTAACAGGGGATTATTTGCACCGGCATACTCCAAATGATTATTGGTTTTATCAAGTATATAAAGAGCCACATCCATACCATCCTGATTCTCACCCTCCCGTCCGGTCTGATGTAATGAATTAATAACGTGTTTTCTGAGTTCATTGAGCATTTGATTGGCATGAATTTCACTATGTTTGCTTACGATCTCATTCAGAAATGCGAATCCCAGCATGCTCATAAATGCCCCGGGGACTCCATGACCGGTGCAGTCTGCAATCATGGTGAAAATTTTATTGTTTTTTTCAGTGATCCAGTAGTAATCACCACTTACGATATCTCTAGGCTTGTAGATTATAAAATACTCCGGTAATAAACTTTCAATATAAAAATCGGGTGGAAGAACTGCATTCTGTATGCGTCTTGCATATTGAATACTATCTGTGATTTCTTTTTTCTGCTCTGTAATAAGTACATTTTTCTTGGCAAGTTCTTCATTCGCCTTTTTCCTTTGTGCATTTTGTCGGATAAGTAAAATAACGAATCCAATAAATGCCACTGTGATGACGATAAAGAAATAAATAGTATTGTTTTTTTGCTTTAATGCAGCAACCTTAAGTTTCTGATCGGCAAGCAGTAACTGATTCTCATTTTCTTTTGCTTCGGTTTCATATTTAACCTGCATTTCATGTATTAGCTTCTGGCTTTCTTCAGTCCAAATAGTTTTGTTGATCTCAGTGCTTTCTTTAAAATATCCCAGGGCCCTTTTGTAATCTCTCATTGATTCATAAATCATGGCCATTCCTAACGTTATTTGCTCGAGATATGATTTTTTATTAATCCTAGATGCCAGAGCATATGCTTTATTATAGTATTCAATGGCAGTTTCATATTTTCCTTCATCCATATAGATCTGTCCAACCGACATATATATTGTTAATTGTTGATCATCATCCTTTATATCATTTGCAAGGGAAAGCCATTCCTCAAAATACTTACGTGCTTGTACCCTATCTCCAGCATAAGAATAAGTAGTTCCAAGGTTCACAAGAGAGGCCCCTACTCCTCTGATATCATTTATTTCCCTCCTTTTTTTCAAAGCAAGTAAATTAAAATTTACTGCTTCATCAAAATAGTGTATGCTTGATCTGTACCCCTTAACAAGTAATGTATCTTTATATTGTTTCCCATACAATTTCTCCAGTGAATCCGTTGCCATGGTCGTATACACAATGCTTATATTGCTATAAGCATTTGCGATTTCTTTGGCATTACCTAGCTCTTCCTGTATAGAAAGCATTTCTTTATAAGCATCCAGTGCACTGGAAAACTGACTCCATGCTTCATAAATCATACCCATTCCATTCAAAGTGGATGCTATCCCTATTTTAAAGTCAAGCTGGCGAAAATATTCATATGCATCTTTATAATTAGCAATTGCAGAGTCATAATTCCCTAATTGGAAAAATGCGTCCCCCAGGTTAAGCATTACAATTGCAGCACCTCTTTTGTCATTAATTTCTTTTCTGATATCCAGTACTCGTTGATAATATAAAACTGCCTCTTTAAAATCTCCCTGGTTATAGGATAGAATGCCTAACCTGTTCAAAGAGGCAGCAATATCCATTTTTTCTCCTGATTTTTCTCTGGCTTCCAGTGATTTTAAATGAAATTCCCGCGCTTTATCAAAATTATTCAAATTATAATAACTGTTACCCAGGTTATAGTAGGCTGAGCCAAGTATCCGCGAATTATTTAATTCATTTCCAATTATAATTGCTTTCTCCGAGGTTGTAATCGATTGTTCAAGCTCATTAAGTAAAATCTGAGTGGAAGCAATATTATTCAGAACGTAGCCTGATTCTTCTTTAAATTTACCTTTTTCATAATATTCAAGGGCATTTATAAAAGCCTCCAACGCTTTTGGATCTTCAACTTTCTGATTATATACTTTCCCACATTCATGATAAGCTTTGCCAATCAATAAATTATCTCCGGTTTTAAGAGCTTCCTGAATAGCCTGCAGGGAATAATCTACACTCTGATTTAGATCAGTTGAAAGATTTGCATGGGAAATTTTAATAAGGATTTCTACCTTTCCCTTTCCCTGAGCAGTTTTTAGTAAATTTCTAAGGCTGTCAATGTTGCCTTCCTGTGTCAGACCTTGTAAAGAAAGAAGAAAATATAAACAAATTAAAAAAATAATATTTCTAAGCATTTGTTGCATGAATACCTTTATACAAAAATAATTGAAAAACTAATAAAAAGAAGAAAAAACATCTTATCGACTGATTTATATGATACAAGTATCCTGACATCAACCATCAGTTCAATATCTGTCAAAATACGATAAATCCAGGATTAGATTTGGGTAGGTTAAGAATTTTAATTGCAAACCACCATTTTAATATATATATTGGCATAATAATACTTAAAAAAGATAAGAATCTTGTGCAATTATAACCTTCTGGAGGATATTACGTATGATAAGTTTATTACCAAGAAAAAACAAAATCTATGAAAATATTTA
>CAZKMG010000126.1:0-9764 GCA_964553465.1 uncultured Bacteroidaceae bacterium | reverse complement strand
TTCATCAGTAAGATCTATCCAAACTGAACCATCATCCTTTTGATATAACGCGCCACTCTTCAGTCCTTCCTGCACTAGACTTTTCCCCAAACTATATGTATCTGATTCATAATATATCCTATCAAAGTCAACCCCTAATCTTTTATATGTAGCATTAAAACCATCATAAACCCACCCATTCATTTTTTTCCATAATTGAATTATTTCTGGATCGTGTGCCTCCCACTTGATAAGCATTTCCCGGGCACTCGCCATCATTTCTGATTTCTTATCAGCTTCTTCATCAGTTAATCCTTCTGCAACAAGGTTCTTAATCTCTTTTTTATATTCTGTATCAAACATAACATAATATTTTCCGACAAGTTTATCACCTTTCCCTTCCCTAGATGATTCAGGTGTCTCGCTATTTCCCCAACGTTGATATGCCAACATAGATTTACAAATGTGTATCCCGCGGTCATTTACAAGATTTACTTTAACTACCCTGTTTCCATTTGCTTGAAGAATTCTCGAAATTGAGCATCCCAGCAGGTTGTTGCGAATATGTCCAAGATGTAAAGGTTTATTTGTGTTTGGAGATGAATACTCTATCATAACTTCTTTCGAAGCATCAACAACAGGTAAATTACCATAAGAATTATTATCGAAGACAAGAGATAAAAATAATAGCCAATAAGCAGAACTGATCTCAAGGTTAAGAAATCCTTTGATCACATTAAAACCTGATATTTCATTCAGATGCTTTACAAGGAATTGGCCTAATTTTAAAGCAGTTTGATCAGGAGATTCTCCAGTATACTTTAATAGCGGGAAAACAACTACAGTGAAATCTCCTTTAAATTCTCTCTTAGTTTTCTGCACCTGAATGAGGTTAGCTTCGATCTTGTGCTTATATAAATCAGTCATTCCTTGCTGTAAGGCTGTAACGATCAAATTTTCAATGATTCTCATGAATTGAGGGAATATAATTTTAACATGCAAAGATAAACATTGAGAGTGATTAGTAAGGATGACTATAAAAAAAAGTGTCATCTATAATTAGATGACACTTTAATTAACTAACCCTAAAACAATTTATGAAAAAACTAACTAAACTACTACTATCTTAACTAATCCAAATTTTATGCCAAAAGAACTCTCATTATTTTAATTATTTAACGAAAAGGAAAATAAAATGTTGTGTATAATAATATTTTTTTAAACCTTAAAGATTTGAGTAATCATACGAAAGGGTACATAATGCATGTACTTATTATTTTGCCTAATGAACATGAAATTAATTACAACTTTAGAAAGAATAAAATATTTAATACCTATATTTTTTTTATCTTCTAAACTGTACAATAAGATATTTTGATGCAAGCGGAATGGAAAAATAATTAAAATTACCGTTTCACCCTTGCATTTCCTTTCCAAATACTCCAGACCTGTTCTTCATCTAGTGGTTGTGCATAATCGGTTAAAAAAGTCGTTGCCAGAGCACCGCATGCCCAGCCAAACTGGATCCATTTTTCAGGGTCCCATGCTTTAAGTATTGCATAAAGCATTCCACCAACAAATCCATCACCTCCACCAATGCGATCAAGTACATTAATTTCTCTCGGTTCCACCACATGCCATGTATCCCCTTCCAACATAATAGCCCCCCATTGGTGAGTATTGGTGCTGATAACCTGCCTTAAAGTAGTTCCAAAAACAGAAACATTTGGATAAGCTCCTTTAACATTGCGGATCATATTTTTAAAACTATCTATTTTCGACGCTAATTCTTTACCACCCGCCTCAGGGCCTTCAATGCCCAGGCAAAGTTGAAAATCTTCCTCATTTCCGACAAGTATATCTGAAATGCGTGCTATTTCAGTAAAAATATCATGAAGTTCGTTCTCACGGTTTTTCCAAAATGATGCTCTATAATTCAAATCAAAAGAAATCCTTGTTCCGGATTTTTTTGCAGCTCTTGCCAGTTCAAGGCAAAATTTGCCGGTTTCGGGAGATAAGGCAGAAATCAATCCGGACAGATGAAGGATTTGTACACCTTCCTTTTCAAAAATCCTGTTCAGGTCGAAGTCTTTTACATTAAGAGTTCGTCCAACTTCTCCTGCCCTGTCGTTTTGCACCCTTGGCCCTCTCGAACCATACCCAAAATCGGCAATATTGAACTGGTGCCTGTATCCCCATGGACCTCCCTGCTCTACTTCCCTACCTTCGTAGCTAATATGCCTGCTTGCCAGGTTATCTTTTATAAACCGGGCAATTGGACTATCTTTGACAAAGGTTGTCAGTATTTTTACAGGAAGCCCCAGATATGAAGGAATACTTGCCACATTTGATTCAGCGCTTGTCGCTTGCATCTGAAAAATATTACTACTATGCACAGGTTGTCCATTCACTGGAGTAATACGCACACCCATACTTGTTGGCACAACAAGTGACCATATAAAATCTTTCTTTAATTTAATGTTCATGATAATCCTCCTTAATGAAATATTATAATTGCTTGATTAAATTCTCTATTATCCGCTGCAAATTTAATAAAATGGGGAAGAATAAAATAAATAATAAATATTGTTCTTTTCATCAGCTGTAAGCTAGAATTGGAATTAGTATTTATTGAGAGTTAATAATTCTCTTAAGCAATATAAATATGATTACTTTTACAATAAAGAGCTCTTTAGCCCTCAATTTATATTAAGTATAAAAAGTTAATTTAGATTGATTGTAATATATATTATATTTTTGTTTAAGTAAGGGTTCAAGTCATTCAAATACTTAGACGTATGAAAAAGTACTCCTTTATACTTCCACTGGTATTATGTCTATTCTGTCTTGTATGTGTTTCTGGTCAGTCCATATTGCAGTCATCGTTAAGTTCACTCCCTGAACATCCGAGAATATTGCTTTTAAAAGGTGAAGAAAAGGATATCATTGAAAAATTTGAAAAAGAGGAAACCTGGAAGAAAATTCATCAATTTATTTTGAATGAAAGTGATAGTCTAATATCCAAACCGGTACTTCAACGTATTCAAATCGGACGAAGGTTGCTAAGCGTATCAAGAGAATGTCTGCGAAGGTTATTTTACCTTTCATATGCATACCGGTTTACTAATGATATAAAATACATGAAACGTGCTGAACAGGAAATGCTTGCGGTTTCGTCATTTACAGATTGGAATCCATCTCATTTTCTTGATGTAGCTGAAATGACAGCCGGTATGGCCATTGGATACGACTGGCTATATAATGACATCCCGTACCCCTCATTGGAAATAATAAAAAATGCTATCATATCAAAAGGGCTTGAGCCTTCAATGGTGCCCAATAATAACGGATGGTTGAACCTTAAACATAATTGGAACCAGGTGTGCAATACTGGTATGACTTTAGGGGCACTGGCTATTTATGAAGATCGTCCGGAATTTGCAAAACAGATTATTGACAGAGCAATTAAATCCATTGAATTACCAATGAAAGAATACGGACCCGATGGAGCATATCCTGAAGGCTATAGTTATTGGGATTATGGAACAAGCTTTAATGTGCTATTCCTTTCTGTAATTGAGAAGGCATACGGTCATGATTTTGGCTTGGCCGAAATACCGGGATTTTTAAAAACAGCGGGTTACCTTTTTAATATGACAGGTCCCTCCTTAATGCCTTTTAACTATTCCGATTGTGGCCCCAGAGGAACTCTTAATCCTGCAATGTTCTGGTTTGCAAGTCGTCTAAATGATTATTCCCTGCTAAAAAATGAAATACGGTATTTGTCCAATCCCAGCAGTCTAAAATCTCAAAGATTATTGCCATCAATGATAGTCTGGGGAGCAGGAATAAATCTAAAGAATGTTAAGGAGCCCGAGGAATTGATCTGGGTTGGCCAGGGAATTACTCCTGTAGCCTTGATGCATACTTCCCTTGTTGATCCTGATGCTATTTTTGTGGGTATCAAAGGTGGCACTCCTTCAAGTAATCATTCACATATGGATATAGGTTCGTTTGTAATGGATGCAATAGGAGAAAGATGGGCAATGGATTTTGGTTCTCAGGATTATAATTCACTGGAATCAAAGAATGTTAACTTATGGGCAATGGATCAGAATTCTCAGAGATGGGAGGTTTTCCGTTATAATAATTTTTCTCATAATACGATTACCATAAATGGTGAATTACAATGTGTTGAAGGTCACGCCAATATAACAGGATACACCTCAAATCCAATGTTTTTAAGCGCTAAAACGGATCTTTCTGAAGTATATAAAAATTCAGGTGCTTCATTAGAACGTGGTATTGCGATTATTGATAAAAAGTATGTAATTGTTCAGGATGAAATAACGACAGAAAAGCAGGAAATAATTTTACGATGGAACATGCTTACTCAGGCAGCAGTCAAAATAACCGGTAAAAGATCTGCCATGCTCATACAAAACGGAAAAAAACTAAAGCTAATAGTTGTGTGTCCAGATGAAGCAATGTTAACTATGCGAAGTACAGAACCCACCCATGAATATGATGCACCCAACCCCGGAACAGTATTTGTAGGTTTTGAGGTCAGACTTCTTCCGGAGAGTAAAAACACATGTCTGGTGATGCTTGTTCCAAAGGGCAATAAGTATTCAAAAAACAAAAAAATAACTCCTCTTCAAGATTGGAAATAAGAGAACACTATTTATTAATACCTTAATTAGTATAGGAAATAATTTATGATTGGCTAAGTTTTTTCATAATGAGAGAAAATGAAAGTAAAACAACTTTTATTTGGAAATAATACGGGTAAAATGCCTGACCTGGCATTTAAATTTATGCAACTAAGCTTTAAGATCTACTATTTTATAAGGTCCCCTGGAAAATATCTGGAAAAGTTTGCTATCAAGCCGGGATATACTGTAATCGACTATGGCTGTGGGCCTGGTGCCTTTATCAGAAGCGCTTCGAAAATGGTCGGAGATAAAGGGCTCGTTTACGCAGTTGATGTTCAGGAATTAGCGATATTATCTGTTAGAAAGATTATAAAGAAATATAAGTTAAACAATGTAATTCCAGTGCTCTCTAATGGTATGACATCCAGCATTGCTGACGATATTGCAGATCTCATATATGCATTTGATATGTTTCATATGGTTATAGATACATCTGGTTTTCTTCAAGAATTAAAAAGAATTGCGAAGAAGGATGCAATTTTAATTATTGAGGACGGGCATCAACCAAGAACTTTATCAAAAAATAAGATAATTAACTCAGGCTGCTGGGAGATAAAACAGGAACAGAAGCGATTTATAACCTGCAAACCAAAATAGAAAATTAATTTTATTATCCCAGAGGATTTTGCAAAAGGAAAAGGCTATTCATATTATATCTTTTAATATTCCTTACCCACCGGATTATGGTGGCGTAATTGATATTTTCTATAAAATAAAGAATTTGTGTGAAGCAGGGTATTCAATAAAACTTCATGCATTTCAATATAATAGAAACCAATCTGAAGAGCTTAAACAATACTGTAAGGCAGTTTATTATTACAGGCGAAAAACCGGATTATTATCATTTTTCTCATATCTTCCTTACATTGTATATTCTCGCCGGGCAGAAGATTTGCTGAAAAATCTTTTATTGGACAATTATCCCATCCTATTTGAAGGACTTCATTCATGCTACTATCTGGATCATCACTCCCTGAGAGCAAGAATGAAGTTTGTAAGGATTCATAATATAGAGCACAGATATTATAAAAACCTGGCTGGGCTCACAAGAAAGTGGACTGAAAAGTTATTTTTTCTATCAGAATCCTTAAAACTTAAACATTATGAGAACGTGTTGAATTATGCAGATAAAATATTTGCCATATCTCTCGCAGAATCCTCCTACTATTCCACAAAATATGGTAAAACTGAATGGATAAGTGCTTTTCATTCAAATTCGGAAATAAGTTCACGTTCCGGTAAAGGGAATTTTATCCTTCTGCATGGTAACCTAATGGTTAGGGAAAATGAGCATGCTGTAATACATCTGCTTAAAAATATATTAAATTTTATTGATTTTCAGGTAATTATAGCTGGAAAAAATCCTTCCGGACGACTTAAATCAGAAATTCGCTCTCACCCGGAGATAATTCTTATCGAATCCCCGGATGATAATGAGCTTGACCGATTGATCAGCGAGGCTCAGGTAAATCTACTAATTTCTTTTCAGGAAACAGGATTAAAATTGAAGCTTATAAATGCATTATTCAAAGGAAGGTTTGTTATTGTGAACTCTAAGATGGTAGAAGGTTCAGGATTAAACGAGCTTGTACTTATTGCAAATGATGATAAGGAAATGATCGACTTGATTAATAAAAATATGCACAAAGAGTTTGATCTGCAAATTATTAAAAAAAGAAAATATCATCTTAATGCCTATACTAATAAGGTGGGCATTGAAAAACTGGATCAGTTCATTCAATCCTTTCTTGATGAATAAGTTCCTGTTAAAAAGATTGTTCGGTTTATTTAATTACTATTCCTCGGTCCACTGTCTCTAATAAGAATAGCAAAAATAAATACAATAATAGCTGCTGCTCCAATAATGACCACCAATGATTTGAACATTTTTACAAACAAGTCTTCCAGATCAATAATTTCCCATACACCCAACAAAGTTATAATGGCAAAGAGCAAAACCATTCCTGTAAGGAGGTATGCTATTATTCTTTTAAATGGAGTCATAATAAAGATATTAAGATGGTTGATTAAGTGCATTTACCAGTTCATATATACTTTGGTATAACAAATTTTGTTTATCCTTTTGAAGAATCCAAATTAACTTACCATTTTTTTTCTGAATAAACACTTTTAGGGAGTTAGATACAGAATCAGTTATAGTGAATCCATTCCTTATCAGGGCATGTTTTGTCCAGGTCATTCCAAGATGATTATCTCCAGAGAGAAATACTTTATTTGTTGAGTTTCTTTTCAACTCAAATTCCCCATTTTCAGGATTAAAGAAAATCTTTTCGGATTCAAATATTTTTGCCAGCGTATTATTCAGAATCATATCTTCTGGTGAACCATCATGGACTTTGGTCTGATCAATAATCCACAGACGGTCACTGAATTTCATAGCTATATTGAGGTCGTGGGAGCTATAAATTATAACTTTACCTTTATCTGTAAGGTCGCGGAGCAGGTTGATTAGATCATACTTAGCTGGAATATCAAGAAATACAGTTGGTTCGTCCAGAATTATCACAGGTGTACTCTGCGCAAGAGTTCTTGCAATCATAGCTTTCTGCCTTTCCCCGTCACTTACTTCATTGATTCTTTTATTCGCTAATGAAGAAATCCCTACCATATTCAAAGACTCGTCAATTATTTCATGGTCTTCCTTTGAAAGATTTCCTATCCAATTTGTATATGGAAACCGCCCAAGGCTAACAAGTTCCCTGATCGTCATGCTTTCAGGTTCCATGAATTCTGTTGACACAAATGCTACTGACTTAGCGAATTCAAACCTTTGAAAATTACTGATATTCTTACCGTTAAGAAAAACATTTCCATTGAGGGTCTTTTGAAGTCTGACTATTGTCCTCAGCATCGTACTCTTACCGGATCCATTCCTCCCAATAAGTCCGATTAATTCATGTTGCTTTACATCCATGTGCACTTCAGAAAGCAGGGTATTTTTCATTGATTTTGTAAGATATCCAAAGTCAACATTCTGAATAGACAATATAGATGAGGGGATAACCATCAGGATGAGAAACTTTTTTTCTTATGAAGGATTATCCAGATCACTATGGGAATTCCTACAAGGGAGGTAACTGCATTAACAGGTAACATAGTTTCAGAACCAGGCATTTGGGAAATTATATCACTTAGAAGCATGATTGATGCCCCTGCGAAGATACTTGCCAGGAACAATGTACCTTGATTTGAAGTCTTCAAAACCATCCGACAAATGTGTGGAACCGCAATCCCTATAAATCCGATTGGTCCGCAAAAGGAGGTGATGGTTCCGGTAAGTATGCTCGTACTTATAAAGATCAGACTTCTGTATGCATAAATATTAATCCCAAGGGTACGCGCGTAATTTTCACCGAGCAAGATTGCATTTGACGATTTGAGGGTAAATAATGAGATAATTAAACCAGGGATTACCCCTGCAATCAAAACGTAGAGTTGCTTCCCGCTGACATTACTGACACTTCCCATAGTCCATATAACAAAAGCTTTAAGAGCAGATTCATTAGAGAAATACTGAAGGATACTGATAATAGCAGAAATTCCACTGCCAAACATAATGCCAAGGATAAGAATAGTCATAATATCCCTGACTCTAAGTGAAACGAACATAATGACTATCAGTACGAAAGCTGCTCCAAGCCAGGCCGCCAGTATGAGGAGCCAGTTTCCGGATAAAGAGAATAAGTTTCCGGAAAAGTATCCTTTAAATCCAATCACAACCATGGCAACTCCAAGGCTGGCCCCCGAACTTATCCCCAAAACATAGGGACCTGCAAGAGGATTCCGAAAAACTGTTTGCATCTGTAATCCACTTACTGACAAAGCTATCCCGGCAATTAGGGCGGTCAAAACACGAGGAAACCGAAACAGGTGAATGGTGTACCATTCACTTGTATCCTGATCCGGACCAAGTAATAATTTAATCGCATGAGGAAATGAAATTTCAGCTGATCCAACTGCCAGATCAATCCAGAAAAGTAAAAAAGTCATCAGGAAAAAGAGCAGAATCCATAAGTGATTAATAGATTGTAATTGTTTCTTTACCACCTGGATTTTTATTTTGAAAGTCTATCCATAACATCCACCAATTTAACCATATCAGATTGAATCTTACTGAAATGGGATTTTACCTGAGACGGATTATCAAATTCTTTAGCACTATTTGTCCTGGCAATTAATTCATTACGAATTTTTACCAGATCAAGAATCATTTCATCAAGCTTTTTTTCATCGGTTTCAGGATGAAAGTGTTTATAGGCAAAAACCTCTGTCAGAAGTTCATATGCCAGGAAGTTAATATCTTTTTTTAAATTTCGTATGCTGGCCATAATTATAGGGATTTATGAATTACAAAATTAAAATTGTCCGAAGTCGGCGGTTTTCAATATATAATCAGGCGCTAACCTATTCCTTAAGAGGATAGAACCAAAATTACAGAAAACTAATAATCATAATAAATTGTCTTTTTCTTTGATTAATTATTATTTATCATCAAAAATACGTAATTATTCTAATTTCCTGTAGTAATAAAGTTCGGGTCCTGATTTAGATAAAGAACCGGGATGAAAAATTTTAATAAGATCCTGCAATATAATATCAGGATAAACAACTCCAGATTCCCAATAATCATTTCCACCTCCAACACTAAGCTTTGCATTGTTATTAAATACAGAATCACACTTAAGTGCTTTGAAAGCCCCGAATCTACTGTCACGGCTTATAATCTCTGCTTTGGATTCAACCGTTCCGGTATTAATCCATATATCTGCATGGAGACCACTGAGAAATACTGATTCCAGGTCAAGTGCAATATATTCCGTGGATTGATTATCTTTCCAAAGATAATTCCCTCCTGCATCCATGATAAGTTGTGCTGAAAATGATCTACCTCCCGGCAAAAACCATGTGTCTTTCCAAGGAAGACCTGCAAGAATTACTGGTCTAAATTGTAAATTTTGAATTGAATCCACAAGAGCCATGTAATGTCTTTGCACTCTGTTGTATATTTTATTGCTTTTCTCCTCCTGATTATAAAAGGCGGCAAAAAAT
>CAZKMG010000125.1:1393-9811 GCA_964553465.1 uncultured Bacteroidaceae bacterium | reverse complement strand
TTTGATGCGGCCCTGGTTAGTTTAAGGCTGTTCAGGATAACCGGTGATAAATTTTATTGGGATAAAGCAGAAAAAATTTTCTTCACTGCCAAGAGTCATTTCCAGTATTTTAATAATCACTATTGCTGGAATTATTATGAACCTCTTACACCAGGAGATATTGACCTGGAAAGAAAAACCACACGTCACTGGGTTGGTGTTCACCCCTGGCGTACAGGATACCAGGCCAGTGAAGTAGATAAGATTGTAGAGGCATATAATTACGGAATGGTCTTTGATGAGCAGGATATTCGCAGAATTATTAACACAAATTTGGAAGTGATGTGGAATAAAGATAAGGTTAATCCTGAATTTATTAACTCAAATGGATTAGGTGCAGACCATGATACATCCGGGTTAGCTTCGTTTCAGCGAGCAAACGGACATTCCAATAAGTTTAAAAATGAAGGTCAGCTGTGGACAGCGCTCCTCCCTTTTGATCAGACTATCCGAGACATTTATGAATTAAGGTTTAAAGACGGTAAAAATCCGGAAGGAAAGCTATTATATGAAAAAACGGTTCTCAAAAATCCTCCCAGTTTTAAACGACTATACGTTCAGGGAGAAGTAACTGTTCCGGTTGTAAATTTCACGGAAAGCAAGGATCTCTACTGTGCCGTAGCCATTCCTCATAGCATCAAAAAAGGAGAGCAGACAATTTTAGTATGCAAATCAATGACCTCCGGTGAATTATACATCGACCTGATTTCGTCTAGAGGAGATAAAATCAGGAATTTGTATACGGGTAATATTGAAGGCACAAAAGAAATCGGATGGAGAGGAGTTATTATAACATGGGATGGTATGAACCCGGATACTAAATCTATGTATAATGGAGAGTATAAGGTGCGCTGGACTTTGGGTGAAGGTTATCGTGAATTCCCTTTAATTATTAATGAATAAACATTTTTTTATCTTTTATTAGCATTAATTATATGAAAAATTCAATGAAGTCAGTTTATATTTTTCTTTTGATATTATTTCTTTGTATCCCGATCATTACCAGTGCTCAAAGAAGTGAGGCTGTCAGAGCAAATCCTGAGGATTATTTAAAACGAATGCTAAGTAATCCTAATCTGAAAGGGGAAGCAACAGGTGAAGGTTTTTGCTGGCAGGCCAGGGTTGGTATGAGTCAATTCGTTGATAACTATAAATTGACTAAGGACACAAAGTGGCTGGATGCAGGTATTAAATATTATGATTTTCTTGTCGGGAGGATGTTTACAGACCCTGATGGATATAAAGGATGGATAGGAACATATGATTATGATCACAGTTACTGGATTGATGCGCTTGTGGGTGATGGACTGCTTTTATCCGGGATGCTCGAATTTTCGGAACTGGTAACAGAAAATCCAGACCTTAAAAGCAAATACAGGGAAAAGGCAAATTCATATGTACAATTGGCAAAAAAAGATTTTGTGGAAAAATGGGATAAAAGGGGGTGCTTTTATGACGATGATCCTTATGGTGCATATATCTTCCCTGTAAATTTTTTCAAACCGGGCGATTTATCAAAATGGGTGTATGCCCCTGAAACAAGTCGTGCCGGAGTAAGTCTTCCTTTTAACCAGCAAATGGATCTGGCTGAAGTTTGCATACTGCTGAGCAGGATCACAGGAGAAAAATTTTACTGGGACAGGGCAGAAAAAGTATTCTTTACTTTTAAAAGCCATTTCCAGTACTTTGATAATCATTACTGCTGGAGTTATTTTGATCCCCTTACACCCGGAGATGTGGATCTGAGAAGAAACAATACCCGTCATTGGGTGGGTGTACATGAGTGGCGTTCTGGCTACCAGGCCAGTGAGGTGGTTAAAATCGTTAAAGCATATCATTATGGGATAGTATTTGATGAACAGGATATACAGAGAATCATCAATACAAATCTGAACGTGATGTGGAACAAAGACAAGGAAAATCCAATATTCATTAATTCAAACGGATTAGGATCAGAACAAGACACCACTGGAATGGCAGCTTTCAGAGCAGCATGGGGCCATTCAAATTCCTTTAAAAACGCCGGGCAACTATGGACCCCGCTCCTCGACTTTGACCAGACCATCCGTGACATTTATGAGGCAAGATTTAAGGGTAATACTGATTCAGAAAGATATTTGCGCTACAAAAATACCGTGCTTGCAAATCCACCTAGCTTTAAAAGAAACAATGCCAGGGGTGAACTGAAGATACCTGTCGTCAATTTTACAGAGTCTAAAGAACTTATTACTGCAACAGTTCTTCCACATAAGGTGCCGAAAGATGGGAAATCCATTATTATCTGTAAATCATGGGTGCCGGGTATGTTACAGATTGATCTCTATACTCCTGGAAATGAAAAGATTCTAAACCTGTATAATGGGAATATTAACGAGGGATTTTTTATCATTACCTGGGATGGTAAAGATCCTTCTAAAAAAACTTCACTTAAAGGAGATTATAAAATAAGGTGGACCATTGGGAGCGGGTATCGTGAATTTCCTGTAAAAATAGTTGATTAATGAATTAATTGACCAAGATATAGGTCCTCGCTTTATTTTTAAAATTGGACAAAGGATCAGACAGAAATTTAATTAAGCTTAAAATATATCCTTATTTTGGAAGGAGTTTTAAAGTGCTACAATATTTGAGATATAATTTATCATAATTTTAATATGTTAAACAGGGAATTTATGAAAAGGAATTTACACTATCTGGTCATTTTTGCTTTAGGCATACTTGGTCACACAAATATTCTCTCAGGACAACAAACAGCTGTGGAGAATCAAAAATTGCAGAATAATATAATTACAGTAGGGTTAAGTAATGCTGATATTAATGGCTCTGACAATTGTGCTATCCAGGCAGCTATTGATTTGGTTTCTCAGAGAGGGGGTGGAACTGTTCGCGTCTTGCCTGGAGAATATATTCTTCAGGATGCCATTCGTTTGAGGTCTGATATTCATTTGATTGGCGACCGTGAAAAGACAATTTTCAGGCATGCACCTGCAGTCTCAAGTCCCCTTCTAAAAGATGCAGATTTAGGACAAAGAGAAATAACACCAAAAGATGCTTCCCCATTCAAAGTGGGTATGGGTGTTGTTTGCCGCGACAATAAAAAATCGAATAATATGGTAACCAATCCATTAACTATTATACGAATTGAAGATGGTGTTTTATATCTAAATGGATATATTGAAACTGATTTTACGGCCGATCGTAACAGCCAGGGGGAGGGAGATTTTGATGGTTTGGTGACCAATGTTTTTCCTCTGGTGTATGGCTATGAGGTGGAAAATGTTGTTATTGAAGGCTTTACTCTTGATTCCAAGGTTGATAAAATTCCAGCCTGGAATGAAGTTAGAACTGGTGGTCTCTGCCTGGACCGGACAAAAAATTGTGCTGTCCGTAACGTCAAGTCAATTAACAATGAAGGGGATGGGATCCTGATTATTACATCTGAACATACTACGGTTGAGGATTGTGAAACGGCTTATAATACTCACCATGGAATTCATCCCGGATCTCATAGCCCATGGACAATTGTCAGGCGGTGTGTGGTGCATGACAATGGTTCGGATGGAATATATATATGCTGGGGTGTGAGAGAGAGTGAATTCACTGATAACGTTGTTTACAGGAATGGCATCCGAATGATACGAAACGGGATATCAACTGGGCATAAAGACACTGATAACCTGATAGCCAGAAATCATATTTATGAAAATGCCAAACACGGTATTCATTTCAGGATAAAAACCGAGGCAAACGGTGCTCATCGTACTAAAATCATTGATAATATTATTGAGAATAATGGTCTGCAAGGTGTCATTGACAAAGGACAGGGAATTTATATTTCAGGTATTACTCACGATATTCTGATTGAGAACAATATTATCAGGGAGACCCGCACGGGTGCTGATCGTATGCAGAAAAACGCTGTTTATATTGAACCAGGCGTTTCAAAATTGGTGATGATAAATAATAAGATTAGCGGACATCCTGAGACTGCAGTGGTAGATAATTCAAAAAGTCCGGATAACAAACTTCAAATTGTTTTAAAACCATGAAACTGAAATCACCGAATTAAAATATTTATTATACCTCTTCCTGTAATTATTAAAATTATAAAATATTCATGGTATCAATATTTACTTGATTGTAGAATCTATTATATAAAATTTTCAATATGAGAAAACTTTGCTTTTCCTATGTTTGCATGATACTTATTTTGATAAATGCAAACGGACAAAACTCATCAACTGGCACAAACGATCCAAATTTCTTCCCAATAGCTGTTTGGGCTCAAAATCCGGTCAATGCTGCCGCCTATAAAAGTAATGGGATAAATATGTTTGTTTCTATTCACAACGGTCTTGATCAGTCAAAACTGGATCTCTTACGGAATGCTGATATGAAAGTAATATGTCATCAAAATGATTTCGGCCGTAACAACCTTAATGACCAGACCATATATGGCTGGATGCATGGAGATGAACCTGATAATGCTCAAAGAAGTAAGACTCCCGGAAAATGGGACCCGTGTATTGATCCTGCCATTATCATTCAGAATTATGAAAAAATTAAACAAAGTGATCCTTCACGACCGGTTTACTTAAATGTAGGCCGAGGTGTTGCCTATACGAATTGGGGTGGCCGGGGCGCCTGTACTGGCAGAACTGACATGTATATGATTTCCAATAACGGATATCTTAAAGGCTGTGATATTGCATCTTTTGATATTTATCCTGTAAATGCCTCAGAATCTGATGTTAAAGATAGTCTTTGGTATGTTGCAAAAGGAATTGATAATCTATTGAAGTGGACAGAAAATTCAAAACCTGCCTGGTGTTGGATTGAAACTACAAAAATAAGTGAAAAAGCAGAAAGAAAACCAACGGTAGTTGAAGTAAAGTCAGAGGTCTGGATGGCACTCATCCATGGAGCTAAAGGATTTGGATACTTCTGCCATTCATTTAATCCAAGTGTTGATGATGCAGCTTTACTCCATGATTCAGAAATGATCCGGGGAGTAAAGGCCATAAATGAACAGGTCACTTCTCTTGCTCAAGTTTTAAACACTGCAAATTCTTCCGGATATGCTAATGTTATCAGCACTGATAAAACCATCCCGGTGGATATAATAACAAAAAATCATGAAGGAATAAATTATATTTTTGCAATTTCCATGCGTCCAGGGAATATTGAGGCTTCATTTACTGTCAAAGAAGGTAGAAATGTTGAAGTAATTGGAGAAAATAGAATGATTAAAGTGAAAAAGGGAAAATTCAATGATAATTTTTCCGATTATAATGTCCATTTATATAAAATCACAAAATAATTTTGAGAGTTTAGGTTTTCATGATATTAAGATTGCAAGGAGTAAAATAGTAAAATAGTAAAATAGTAAAATAGCGTTTATAATTATAAGATTAGTTACCAGAAAATAAATGAAATCTTTACTAGAAAAAAGTTAATTTAAAGGGTATGAAATTTATTTTCAAGAAACTAATTATTTTTCAATTTATACTATACATTATTTATACCTCATCCTCTGCTCAAATAATCTATACCAGGGAGAATAAGCCAGTAATAACATCTTTGAAGGATTTACCTTTAGTAGACAGCATCTCTCAATATGGTATCACATGGAGATTTAATAAGAAAGTACCGGTTGGAAAGTTTGTTACGGGTGACTATTATGTTGTAGGACCTGTTTCAGTAATATCTATTACACCAGCTCCGCATGAAGGTCGAAACGGTTCAATGTTGAATGGATCCACAAAATACCAGAGTGGGTATGACGACCGCACCATTCAATATTCTGAATCTTTGACAATCAACCCCCCGGTCAATTTGAAACCCGGGTATTCCCTTATTTCTTCCATAAGTCTTAAAGCAGACGAACTTGACAGACCTCCGGTTATGGCTCGTAACGGAATCCCCCAGACTTATCTGAAATCCGCAGCAATATTGACTTGCATGGCATCTCCTTTGTCAGTAGATGCATTTCGACCATCCTATAGCGATACAACAGCTAAGATATACTATGCCAGTGATTTGCATCGTGAATTATTACCTAAGCTGAAACGTGTTCCGGATACCCCTGACCTGGCTACGTGGGAAAGGATATTCGACCGTCCATGGATTGATCATACTCAAGGTTGGGGTAACCGCCAGACACATCCAACAGACAATATGCCTGAATATTCGCGTGAACTCTCACGGGCAGTATCTATAGTTTCTTTGATGTTAATGCTTAATTTCACAGAAAAGGAAAAAGAGAATTTATTATTATCCATGGTACAATATGGAATTGATCTCTGGGGGATTGCTTTAAATGGTGGCGGTTGGGAAGCTGCCGGGGGATATGGCAACGGACGTAAATGGCCGATTATTTTTGCAGGCATTCTCCTTCAGGATGATAGTATGCAAAGGCCGAATAAAAGTGTCCCAAACATAAGGTTTGGAGAAGATGAACAGACCGTTTACGGAAAAGCATGGACAGGCGCAAATGTTATGTTTGCAGGGCATTCTGGAATTCATGGAACAGGCGACCGGGGCGCATATGAACATCTTCCCCCATCTCAATGGCCAGGACCAATAAAGACAACATCCGAAGCTTACCGTCGTGTAAGTACCAGTATTTCTTGGGTAGGGCAGGCTCTTTCTGCCAGGATAATGCATGCCGAAAAATTATGGGACCATGATGCTTATTTTGCTTATGTTGACCGATGGATGACAGAAGATGATACAAAATTCATCGAAGAAATTGTGAAGCAATTAGGTGATGATTATCAGTATGTTGATGCAATTCTTAATTACCCTCAACGAAAAACGGTTGATGTGTTCGTAGATGAGATGTGGGCAAAGTACAGAAATAATATTCCGATTTTGCATTAAAATATTCTATAAACTACTAATCTGGAATTATTTTTCTATATATATAATTTATGAAATAGCATTTAACCTAAAAAACCATCCTTATAATTGCTAATAACTAAATCAAAATATATAAATCAAGATTTATGAAAAAAATTAATAAAATCATAATTATTATTATAATCACTTCCAATTGTTATTATGGTTCATACTCACAGACTATATTTACAAAGCAAAATCGTCCGGTTGCTCCCTCTTTAACAGATTTACCAAAGTTGGACAGTGTATCACAATACGGTATCACATGGAGATTTAATAAAAAAGTACCGGTTGGAAAGTTTGTTACCGGTGATTATTATGTTGTAGGCCCGGTTAGTGTAATCTCAGTTAATCCGGCTCCGGAGGGTGGACGTAATGGCTCAATGCTTAATGGGCCAACAAGTTATCAGAGTGGGTATGATAGTCGTAATATTGAATACTCTGCCAGGTTAACCATAAAACCCCCTGTTAACCTTAAACCGGGGTATTCCCTGATATCATCCATAAGTTTAAAAGATGATGAGTTAGACAGACCACCAATAATGGCGAGACACGGGGTTCCTCAGACATACCTCAGATCTGCTGCAGTATTGACCTGTGTTGCAACTCCTTTACCTGCGGATGCATTTCGGCCCTCCTACAGCGATACAACAGCTAAGATATACCGCGCAAGTGATTTGCATCGTGAATTATTACCTAAGTTAGAACCTGTTCCGGATACTCCTGACCTGGCAACCTGGGAAAGGATATTTGACCGTCCATGGATAGATCATACTCAGGGCTGGGGCAATCGCCAGACACATCCAACAGACAATATGCCTGAATATTCGCGTGAACTGTCACGTGCGGTTTCAGTGGTTACTTTACTACTAATGCTTGATTATACCGATCAGGAAAAAGAGAAACTTTTATTATCCATGGTACAGTATGGTATTGATTTATGGGGTGCAGCAAGGAATGGAGGCGGCTGGGAAGCAGCAGGAGGATATGGAAACGGGCGTAAATGGCCGATTATTTTTGCAGGCATTCTACTGAAGGATGATAGTATGCAAAGTCCGAATAAAAGTGTTCCAAACATCAGGTTTGGAGAAGATGAACAGACCATTTACGGAAAAGCATGGACAGGTGCAAATGTTATGTTTGCAGGACATTCAGGGATTTACGGTAAAGGAGACCGAGGGGCTTATGAGCATCTTCAGCCGGCACAATGGCCGGGACCAAATAAAACTCAGTCTGAAGGATACCGCCGTTGCTGTACGAGCATCTCCTGGGTAGGATCTGCATTAGCAGCACATATCATGCATGCTGAAAAACTTTGGGATCATAATGCATATTTTGACTATGTAGACAGGTGGATGACTGAAGATGATACTCCTTTCCTGGAAGAAATAAAAAAACAGTTAGGGAGGGATCTGAGTGGAAACCGGCAGGGAAGGACATGGGATAAGTTTGTTGATGAAATGTGGGCTAAATACAGAA
>CAZKMG010000125.1:0-1383 GCA_964553465.1 uncultured Bacteroidaceae bacterium | reverse complement strand
TAATATTCCAGATACAAAATAAAGATTTTACTGTTTAATTAACCTGATTAAAAAATTGAATTCCGGATTATATGATAAATACTTATAAATATTCCTAACTATGAAAACAAAAAAAACATTAGCAATTTCATTATCATACATTCTCTCAGTTGTAATGATTGTTTTAATTACTTCCTGCAATCAGAAAAAAGTTTCATTGAACATTACCCCCGGTGAGCTGTATGAAAAAATGTTTGGCAACCCTGCCCTTCAGAAAAGCTCAACTGGTGAGAATTTTTGTTGGCAGGCACGGGTAGGGATGAACCAGTTTATTGATAACTATGAATTAACGAAGGAAACGGAATGGCTTGATGCCGGTGTTCAATACTATGATTTTCTGCTGGGAAGAAGAGAAACTGATCCTGAAGGGTATAAAGGATGGATTGGACCGTATGAATACGATGATAATTACTGGCAGGATGCCCTTGTGGGTGATGCAATACTTTTTGGAGGAATTCTTGACTTTTCTGTATTAGTTATGGAAGATGAAAATTTGAAAGCCAAATATAGCGATAAGGCATTATCTTATGTTGAGACTGCTAAAAAAGATCTATTTGAAAAGTGGGATAAGAGGGGATGCTGGTATACCGATGGAGAATTCGGAGGATATATTGGATATAGCAAATTTTTTAACCCCGGAAACATTAAAGAATGGGTTTATGAACCCGAAGTCTCACGTGCTGGCCTCAGTCATCCTTTCAACAAACAAATGGATGTAGCTGAGGTTTGTCTGAGAATAAACAGGATTACAGGAGAAAAACTTTACTGGGATATAGCTGAGAAAATATATTTCACAGCAAAAAATCGTTTTCAGTTTTTTGATAACCATTATTGCTGGAATTACTGGGAGCCCTTGTACCCCGGAGATGTCGATTTTGAAAAAAATGATACCAGGCACTGGGTTGGAGTACATAATTGGCGATCAGGTTACCAGGCAGGCGAGGTTGGTAAAATTGTTGAGGCATATCATTATGGGATTGTCTTTGACGAGAAAGATATTCAACGGATTATTAATACAAACCTGAATGTCATGTGGAACAAAGATAAAGTGAACCCTGAATTTATTAACTCAAACGGATTGGGAACTAAACATGATACCACTGGAAGAGCTGCGTTTAGGGCTGTCAATGGACATTCAAATGAGTATAGTAACCAGGGTGAACTGTGGACCGGCCTGCTTGATTTTAATCAGACAATACGCGATCTGTATGAACTACGGTTTAAGGATAATAAAACTTCCCCCAGATACATGAAGTATAAAAACTCAGTACTTGTTAATCCTCCAGGTTTTAAAAGAAAATTTGCTAAAGGAGATGTAACAGTGCCTGTTATAAATTTTACGGA
>CAZKMG010000124.1:7511-9851 GCA_964553465.1 uncultured Bacteroidaceae bacterium | reverse complement strand
TGGTTCATCGAAAATGATTATTTTCGCTTTTTTTCTTAATACTTTTGAAATTTCTGGTCTTGAATAATTGAGTGATATTAAAACATCATTTATATTTTGCCATTGAGTAAAATCTTCTTGTGAAGTGGATTCTAATTTTCCAGATGTTGCAATAATTTTAAACCGCTTTTCCAAACCAAGGTAAAAGAAATATCTCCGCTCCCAAAACTGATACCTGATGTTCGAAAAATCTGCAAGAATCCGATTCGCAGCCGGTCGGAAAATAAACCCTGAATATAATCCCAAATGGTATTTTGAATCTAATATTCCAAAGCTGAATCCATTCATATAATCAGAAAGGTTAAAATCCAGAATAGGGCCAAGGCTTATTTTATCAAAATTGGGTTTGATTGTACTTTTTGCTCCATTGGAAATAAGAAATTCTATCATTTCTTCCTCTCTAGTTTGTTTTGCAAAATCCAGAATTCTTACACCCTGAGTAGTTTTTTGGTTAACATCAGCCCCACTTTCGACAAGTTGTTTGACAAGTGGCAGGTTAAACTGAAGAATTGCAAAAGCTAAGGCTGACATCCCCCCATTATTAATCATATTGATATACGCCCCATTTTCCATCAACATGTTAACAATATCCTGCTGATCTTGCTGGATACTTACCATTAGAGCCGTAAAGCCATTCATGTCAGTCGAATTAACATTAGCTTTATTTTGAATCAGCAAATCGATTGCCTCAAAGCTATTATTATATACAGCACTAATAAGTGGCGTATTCCCTTTATCATCCGCTAATTCCATATCTGCTCCATAGAAAATTAGCATATCCATTATATCATAATGATTATATGCTGCTGCATAATGAACTGCGGTAACTCCATTTTCATCACGGATATCCAATTCAGCACCTTTACTAACAAGGTACTCCGCTATATCATAGTAATCTAATTGTGAAGCTACAATTAATGCAGTTGCTCCGTTTAAAGGTATTTTATTAATATCAGCAGCACTATCAACAAGGATCTTAACTAATTCGAAATTTCCATTCTGGGTTGCATACATTAAAGGAGTTACTCCGTCTATAGTAGTACTATTTACATTTACTCCTCTTTTAAGTAACATCTGCACATTTCCTATATCTCCTTTATCTGATGAAACTATTAAATTAAATTCATTATCCCATGGAGAAAAGTATGATGTATCGGTAATTTGGTAATTCTGAGCTATACCAGGAAATTCGCAAAGTAAAAAAATGAAGAGGATCAGTGTCGAAAAATATAACTGCTCAATTCTAAATTTCATCCCTCAAATAATTTAATGTAAAAATAAGATTTTCCTCAGAAATCGGTAAACACATAAGCACTTTTTTTGTTTGAAGTCGAAATAAATACTTCATAAATGATAGTTTTCTAATTAAGATATTTATCATTTTAAAGTAAATTATTCACCTATACTTTGATAAAAGAATAATTTACAACAACCATTCCATCCTGTTAATAGTCTGTAGTAATAAATGGATTTATTTTTTACCTGTAATATACAATTCTTCATAATGATAATTCATTAATTAGTGGAAAACAAAATAATTTATGATAATTTTGATATAGCTTTGTCAATATTATATTTAACTCAAAAGGATAAATAAATTGAGCTTATTTATAATGATGATGAGAAATCTTAAAAATATACTCTGCCTGCTGGGTCTTTTGATGTATACCTTGGTTTTCGTTAACGCTCAATCTAATCCTGATGATTTCTGGTTAAATCATGGATTTACATCAGGTTCGACTGTGATTACGAATACAGGATACTTTTATGATGATGGAGGATTTGGAAAGTACAGTCCCAACAAAAACTGGACAGTAAAATTTTGTTCTGAAAATGGGAATCCGATTACCCTTGATTTTAATCACTTTCGAACGCATTATATCAGTGGAAGTTACCTCGCCTATGATTATATGACAATAAATTACCCGGGTGCATCTTATGTTGCTTATAACTATGATACACCTCAATTTGGATTTACTTCACCGAATGGGTGTATTACTTTCGGTTTTCATTCAAACATACTATCCCCACGTGATTCAGGCTGGGTTGCTGAAATCAGTGCTAATCCCCCCCCTCCAAATAATGATCAATGTGATGCTATTCAGCTTGTCGTAGGTAATGTTTGTACGCCGGAATATTTCTCCAATAAAGGTGCCTGGGATACCAGGAAACTTGGAAGTCCACCATGTCATAAATATTTCGGGGGGGATGTATGGTTTAAAACCATTGTACCTGCTTCAGGGAAAATTAAAATCGAGACATTGCCAGTTACTATTAATTATGCAATTCTTGATATTTTTA
>CAZKMG010000124.1:6286-7501 GCA_964553465.1 uncultured Bacteroidaceae bacterium | reverse complement strand
TTGCGTTGACAATCCACATTCAATGCCTTCAGTAATTCTTACCAGGCCTGCTGGAGAAACTATATATATTAGATTTTTTGGTGATCAGGCAAAAAGCGGAACCTTTGGTATTTGTGTTACGGATCCGGCATCACCCATTACTGGTTTCACAGGCCCTGGCGGCGTTGGTGATTCCCTCTCAAATGTATTATGGTTGCGTGCAGATAAAGGTGTTTTAAATGAATCTGATCAATTAGCTATGAATGGTGAATTGATAAAAACCTGGACTGATCAAAGTGGCAATCAAAATAAATTAATTCAGGGGCTAATTGCCCATCAGGCAGCATTGAATTCAACCGGAATTAATTCCAGTCCTGCACTTGTTTTTGATGGGATTGATGATAATTATTCCAAAGGATTAGGAGCTCTCGCAGCACCGTTATCCATTTTCACAGTGAATAGTTTCAGTTCTTTAACCGATCAGAGTCTACTGTCTATCGGAGATGCAAATTCTACTAATACAGCTAGTTTGAGCAGAGATACCAACAGAAAATATTATTCTTTTACAGGAGTTAAAAGATTTGGAACAGTAATTAACGATAATACGCCCAAATTAATCTATGCGCAACATGCAACATTGAATACTTTCCATAACCTTAAATATGATGGAGTCAATCAGGTACCTGTTGATCAATATTCACCTGCATTGACAACCAATGGTTCTTTCCACCTTGGTTCAGACCGCCTTCTTTCAGGTTATTTTAATGGGAAAGTATCCGAAATAATCCTTTATAATAAATTTATAAATAGTGCACAGGAATTGATTATTCACAATTATCTTGCAGCTAAATATGGAATCACTATTCCATCCATAGATAAGTATTCCTGGGAAGTAAATCACAAATTTGATGTGGCAGGGATAGGGCGGATTGATTTAAATAACATGCATACCAAAGCCCAATCGGCGGGAATCCTTGCAATTGGTGGAGCTTCTGACCTTGAAGATAATGAATTCCTGCTTTTCGGACATAATGGTGGATCAATTGACTCGTGGACAACCGTCAATGTTCCAAATGGTGATATAAATATCATGCGTCTTGAAAGAGAATGGAGAATTGATGAATCTGGTGGCGATGGAGTGGGTTTAGTTTCTCTCAGTATTTCGACAAAACTTTTACCACCTTTACCTGCAGGATTTAAAGCCTATAATATTTTTATTGATCATGATGGAAATCA
>CAZKMG010000124.1:0-6276 GCA_964553465.1 uncultured Bacteroidaceae bacterium | reverse complement strand
TTGATTGGAAATGTATCTGAACTCGTTGCAAATAATATTCAGCTGCAAAAAGGAGATTATATTCTTATTGGAGCGATTAGACCTTATGTTCAGTTTGACTCAATTTCATACTCAGGATTTGAGAATGTAGAACATCCAATAATCAATGTTTCTCTTAACTATCCTGTATCTTATCCTTTTGAAATCACATATTCGTTGTTATCCTCCACAGCAACTCCAGGTGTTGATTTTAATCTTAATACAGATTTATTGATGTTTAATCCCGGACAAAAAATAAATTCTATTATTCCCCTGATTATTAATGATTCTATTTATGAAAATCCTGATGAATATTTTGATATTAAACTATCTAATCCAACTGCCAGTGTAAGTCTTGGAGCTGATAGCATAGCCAGATATACAATAATTAATGATGATATGCAGATTGGAATCAATGCATCGAGCACAACCATAGGTGCATGTCCTGAATCGTTTGCAATTCTCACAGCCTCGGTTTCAGGAACCGGACCTTTCACATATTCTTGGTCTCCAATTATCGGACTTACTGCTCCGGATTCATTGGTTACAAATGCTGATCCTGTTGTTACTACAAAATATTTTTTAACTGTAACTGATAAAAATGGATTTACAGCGAAAGATAGTATAACAATTAATGTATTACCGGTTCCTGTCCAACCTGTTATAACCCTTTCTGGGTCACCTGTATTTTGTTCAGGTGATTCAGCCATCCTGACATCAAGCACAGGAAGTAGTTATTTATGGTCAAATTCTGCAATATCACAATCCATCACAGTAAAATCAACTGGAAATTATTCTGTCAGTGTTTTTGATACTCTCGGTTGTCCTTCACCAGTATCTGCAGGAATTTCAATCACAGTTAACTCCTTACCGGAAAAACCTGTAATTACTCCTTCAGGTGCTCAATCGATATGTGCAGGTGATTCACTCTTACTCTCTTCAAGTCCTGCCAACGCCTATTTTTGGTCAAATGGTAAAATAAGTCAAAGTATATTTGTAAAAGATTCCGGGAATTATTCTGTTAAGATCAAGGATACTAATGGATGTGAAAGTTTTTCCTCAGATACAGTGTTTTTAACTGAAAATCCGCTTCCCGATAAACCTGTCATTACTGCATCGGGTTCTACAACATTTTGTGAAGGCGACAGTGTAGTGCTAAAGGCTCCGACATCAGCAACATATAACTGGTCAACAGGAGCGAATACGCAGAATATTATCGTATCTACCAGTGGAGAATATACTGTAACTGTCACTGATATATTCGGGTGTACAAGCCTTATTTCTGATAATCAATCGGTTATAGTAAATACTATACCGGACCAACCTGTTATCACACCACTGGGACCTACAACATTTTGTGAAGGAGGGAACGTTATACTTCAGGCACCTGTATCAGCCGGGTACCTGTGGTCAACCGGAGCAACTTCACAAACAATAACCGTTACAAGCACTGGAAATTATCACCTGACAGTTACCGACGGAAACGGATGTGTAAGCCCTGCATCATTTGAACAGCAAGTCATGGTATATGATTTACCCTCTAAACCTGTAATAAATGCATCAGGACCATTGACTTTCCTGGTTGGCGATAGTGTTATTCTTTCAACAGCAATTGCGGCAGGTTATCTTTGGTCACCGGGAAATGAAACATCTTCTGAAATTGTTGTAAAGAATTCTGGAATTTTTTCTGTTATTGTTAACGATATCAACGGTTGTACAAGTGTAGTCTCGGATTTAATTGAAGTTGTTGTTTTAACTGAATTACCCAAACCTGATGTTACCCTCAATGGACCAAATGAATTTTGTCAGGGAGAAAGCGTTGAACTTATTTCAGATTCTGCATATGCTTATTTATGGTCGAATGGTGCCACCTCAAGAAAAATAACCGTGAATAATTCAGGAAGCTATTCGGTAATAATATTCATTTCGGAGGGATTCCAAAGCCTTCCTTCCGATCCTGTAAATATTGTAGTTCATCCAAATCCCGAAATCACTATAAATAAAACGGATGTCAATTGCTACGGGGAATCTGATGGTACGGCTTCTGTTGTAATTTTATCAGGTTCAGGGACAATGAGCTATTCATGGTCGAACGGGGGCACAACCCAATCCCTGTTAGGATTACAAGCTGGTGATTACTCTGTTAATATGACTGATAGCTGGGGATGTAGTTCCAATGCATCGATATCAATTCTTCAGCCTCAATTAATAGTAGTTAATGAATCAATTATATCGGCGACATGTCCCGAGGCTTCTGATGGCGAGATCGTCATCCAAGTTTCAGGTGGAACAGATCCTTTCAATTTAGTCTGGTCAAATGGAGCTACTGGGAACACACTTTCAGGTTTAAGTACAGGTAATTATACCGTGACTGTAACAGATGCCAATAATTGTGTAATCGTGAAAAGTTTTGAGGTACTCAATTTAAAAAATGTATGCTTTAAAATACCTGATATAATAACACCTAATAATGATAGTTATAATGATAAATGGATTATTGAGGGTATTGAACTTTACCCAGATGTTACAGTTGAGATATATGACAGGTGGGGCAAACGAGTATTTTATTCCAAAGGATATGAAAATAATTGGAATGGAATCTATAATGGAAAAGAATTGCCAATGGAATCTTACCACTATATAATAGATTTGCACAACGGAACTGCGCCAATCATAGGTAATATTACAATCATTAGATAACCATGAAGGATTAATTGATATTATATTTCACTATGCGAAAATACTTAGTCCTTATTCTTCTTTTGGTTTTCACAGTTTTGGAGGGATTTGGGCAACAAGAGCCCATGTTTAGCCAATATCTTGTGAATAGATTTCTTATTAATCCAGCCGCTGCTGGTTTAAATGGATACACTACGATAAATACTGTTTTTAGGGAACAGTACATAGGGTTGGATAATGCTCCAAGAACTTTTTTAATTGCTGCACAAACACGTTTATTAGAAAACAGTTGGATAAAGCGTAAACTTCCTGTAAGAAAAGACCAGGAAAATGCTAAACGCGATGCTAATATCGGATTAGGAGTAAATATTTATAATGACAGGAATGGAATTGTTTCAAAAACAGGAATGGAACTTACATATGCTTACCATATCAATTTTGAGAATGAAAATCAATTGTCAATGGGTCTGTCCGCATCCGGTTTTCAATATAAAATAGATGACTCGAAGGCATACCTGTATAATCCCGATGATCCATTGCTGAATGAAAACAGAAAGGCTTTCTTAGTTCCTGATGCCACCGTGGGCATATATTTCTCAAATAATCGTTTTTTTTCTGGAGTATCAATGTCTGATCTGTTTGGTTCAACTTTAAAACTCGGGAAAAGCCATTTAAAAGATAATTTCAGGACAGCCAGAGATTATAATTTAATGAGCGGATACCGGTTTAATTTTGAACAAGGATTATCAATTGAACCTTCTTTCCTTCTTCGATTGACAAAATTTGAAACTTTACTAGATATACATACTAGGATATATTATAAAAATGATTATTGGGCAGGTATATCATACAGAACCAATAATACCATAGTGGCCCTGATTGGGGCATCGGTTAATATGCTCTATTTCGGATATGCTTTCGATGCATCATTAGGAACAATTAAAAATTATAGTTCAGGATCACATGAAATAATGCTCGGCATAAAGTTTGGTGACAATAGTACAAAAAGATTTAAATGGTTAAGAAAGAATCAGATGGAATAGCCTTAAAGTGATTATACTCCCATTTCAAGCTGGTTCTTTACCAGATTAAAGTAATGACCTTTTAATTTTATAAGTTCTTCATGAGTTCCTCTCTCAACCATTCTACCCTTGTCGAGAACTACAATCTGGTCTGCATTTCTGACTGTGCTCAATCGATGTGCCACAACGATCACTGTTTTATTTTTAAAGAAATCCGAAAGATTTTCCATGATCGTTCGTTCATTATTTGCATCAAGTGAACTTGTTCCTTCATCAAGAAACAAGTAATCTGGATTCTTATAAACTGCCCTTGCAATCAGTAATCTTTGTTTTTCCCCCCCGCTTAGAATTTGGCCCACCTGACCGAGCATAGTGTTATATCCGAGAGGTAGACCTTCGATGAAATCATTAATATTGGCGAGCTTTGCAGACATAACCATCTTTGGGATATCAATTTCCGTTTCCCCAAGTGCGATATTTCTTGCAATAGTGTCGGAAAAAACATAGCCATTTTGTAATACTACTCCGCATTTTTTTCTCCATGCAAAAGGACTTAATGTTTTTAGGGTTTGATCTCCAATACGTATATCACCTTCAGTTGGCGGATAATATCCTAATATCATTTTAATTAACGTAGTTTTACCACTTCCGCTTACTCCAACAATTGCTGTAAGTTTATTTTCCGGTATTTCAAATGATAGATTTTTTAACACCATTGCGGAGTATGGACCCTCATAACGGAAAGAAAGGTTGTCAATCATTATTCTTTTTCCAACAGGAATCATCTGAAATTGAATACTCTCATTTTCCTCGTTTTTATATTCATGTATTTCACCCAGTCGCTCAAGACTGATTTTAGCATCCTGGGCAGCACCAATAAAATTCATCATTTGTTCAAGAGGTCCATTTAACTGTCCAAGGATATATGAGACGGCAAGCATCATACCAAGTGTCATATTCCCGGTGACAACAGCTGCTGCGGCCATGAAAGTGATGATGATATTCTTTATTTCATTGATTAGAACTGCCCCAGCCATTTGATACTGATTCAACGATAAAGCCCTGATATTTACTTTAAATAATGCAGCTTGAATATTTTCCCACTCCCACCTCTTATCTCTTTCTGCAGCATTAAGTTTAATTTCTTCAATTCCATTTATTATCTGAATAATTTTACCTTGATTTTCAGATTGTCGGCTAAATCTTTTGTAATCAAGTTCCCTGCGTTTTTTTAGAAACAGATTAATCCAGATAAAATAAAGTGCAGAACCAAAAAGAAATACTCCTAGAATTTTCAAATTATAAATTCCAAGGACTAAACTGAAAATTATGAGATTGGTAAAAGAAAATAGAATACCCAGGGAGGAATTAGTAAGGAAATTTTCTATTCTGCGATGGTCTCCAATCCGCTGAAGGATATCTCCAACCAATTTGGTATCAAAAAATCCAATAGGTAATTTCATGAGTTTAAGAAGGAAATCTGAAATCAATGAAATATTTACCCTTGTAGTTAGATGCAATAAGATCCATCCTCTTATGAAATCTACCGATTGCCGGCTTAATACTACTACTAATTGAGCTATAAGAATGAGGTAGATAAAGGAGAGATTCTGGTTATTTATACCATAATCAACAATTGACTGTGTTAAAAATGGGAGTATTAATTGAAGTACACTGGCCAGAAAGATACCTACAAACAGCTGAGCCATGAATGCTTTGTAGGGTTTTAAAAAAGAAAATAAAAATCGGAAATTTGTTTTTTTTATCTCTTCTCCCGTCTGGTTATAAAATTCTGGTCCAGGTTGTAAAATCAACGCAAGACCTTTATTTTGGCCATCTTTTCTATTGCTTATCCAACCTTTAAGAAATTCGTCTTTGGACAAGGTGAGCTTTCCAAATCCAGGATCCGCAATAAAAACCTTATTTTTTTTAATTTTATATACTACCACAAAATGATTTTGTTTCCAATGAACTATGAGTGGCAGAATTGCTTCCCGTGATAATTGATTATAATTTAAACTTACACCCATTGTTCTGAATCCGATGGACTCCGCAGCATCACTGATTCCTAGTAAGGAAACTCCCTCACGTGTAATAAAGCATCTCTCACGAAGGGTCTGTAAAGTGAAACTGCGACCATAATGTTTTGAGACCATCCTTAAACAGGTTGGTCCACAATCCATGCTATCATGCTGAATATAAATGGGAAAAGAAGCCATTGATGGTTCTTGAATGGCTAAATTTATAAATAATTATGTAACAATTGATACTTCTTTACCTTAGATAATCTTTTATTTTAAAAAGTTACTTTGACGAATCAATCCGAATACAAGAGTTCCAGACTTATAAAAAACAAAATATCAATTGATTAACTAAAATACAACTCTAAAATTATTCTTGTTTTACTTTTTTTAGAATTTTTTTTGCCTGATTTCTATATGGATTTGGTTCCTTGCTCAGATCAGCAAAAAGAGATAAGGCTTCAAGGCTATTCTTTTCTTTTAAGAATGCAAGGGCAAGATACCATTTCGCAACAAACCTACTTTCAGTTTTAGAT
>CAZKMG010000123.1:3216-9965 GCA_964553465.1 uncultured Bacteroidaceae bacterium | reverse complement strand
ACTGGTGCAGGAGACCTTTATGCTGCAGGTTTTATTTATGGTATTACAAGAGGATTAAATTTAAAACAATCAGGAGAAATTGGTGCCTTGCTTGCATCCAGGATCATTGAAGTTATTGGTGCAAAAATGGATGAATCAACCTGGGAAAAGCTAAGAAGAGAGATAAAGAAAATTGAAAAGAATTATACATAGAATACTTGATTTTTTAAAGCATTTTCACTTTTAAACCGGGCAAGATATTCCATTCTAAAACAAACCATGTAATTCCGCATTTATTTTGTCAATTACTACACTGAGATCTTCTGGTTTATCAGGAAAATTATAATTATCTGCATCAATTATTAGCAATTTACCCATATTATATGTTTCAACCCAGGCTTCATAGCGTTCGTTTAGTCTTTTAAGATAATCAAGACGGATATTATTTTCATATTTTCTGCCTCTTCGAAATATCTGATTAACCAGGGTTGGGATACTTGCCCTAAGGTAAATAAGTAAATCAGGTGGTTCGATTAAAGATGAGATTAAATTAAATAAGGCAAAATAGTTTTCAAAATCACGTGTACCCATAAGTCCCATACTATGAAGATTTGGTGCAAAAATAAATGCATCCTCATAAATGGTTCTGTCTTGAATTACTGTTTTATTGGATTGTCTGATTTGTACAATCTGACTGAAACGACTATTAAGAAAGTATATCTGGAGGTTAAATGACCAACGCTGCATGTCTTCATAAAAATCGTTAAGGTATGGATTATCATCAATATCTTCGTATTGAGCTTCCCAATTATAATGTTTCGCCAGAAGACCTGTGATTGTAGTTTTGCCAGAACCAATATTTCCGGCTACAGCAATATGCATATTCATTTTCTTCTGATGAGCCGACATATGTACATGAATTAATTTAAGTTAAAACTAATCATTAATAAATAAAAAAGGTAATAAATGGAATATGTTTTTTACAAATTATTTTTATCAGGTAAGACGTTTATCGAAAAGCAGTTTAAAGAAGCAGAAAGGAATATCTTTCAAGTATAATGATGATATGATTTCACTTGTTTGCAGAAAATTTTGATCTGAAATGAAAAATTAAATGTTTTTAATCGCTTAAGTTTTTACTCGCACAAGAATAAAAAACTAAATAGTAGTACCTGCACCCCATGTTAATAATTCTTCCACGTATTTTCTGTCATTAGAAAGTCGGGGCATTTTATTTTGACCTCCTACTTTTCCCTTATTATGAAACCATTTATAGAAAGTTCCTTTCTGAACACTATGAACAATAGGAGGGTCTAGTGTCAGATCTTTGTACCTTTTTGCATCGTAATCTGAGTTGAGGTTTCTGAGAGCATCATCCAGTTCATTTCTAAACAGGGTAAGATCTGAAGGAGGATTTTCAAATTCAATAACCCATTCATGACATCCTTTTATTTTATCTCCCATATAGACAGGGGCGGCGGTATATTCTGAAATCAGGGAGTTAGTTTTATTACAAGCAGTAAGCAGAGCTTTTTCTGCGTTATCAATAATCACCTCTTCACCAAATGCATTAATATAATGGCGGGTTCTACCAGATATTTTTATTTTATGCGGAAAGAGAGAAGTGAAGTAAACAGTATCTCCAATGATATATCGCCAGAGGCCAGCGTTAGTTGAGATCACCATTGCATAATTCCTGTCTTTCTCAACTTCATTTATTGTGAATGCAGGAGGATTTGAACTAGTTAGATTTTCCATAGGAATAAATTCATAAAATATTCCATAATCGAGCATAAGAAGCATATCGTCCGAATCAGGATTATCCTGAATTGCAAAAAACCCTTCTGAAGCATTATAGGTTTCTATGTAATGCATTTTTGCCGAAGGTATCAGCTTCTTATATTGTTCTTTATATGGAGGAAAACTAACTCCCCCATGAACAAAAAGTTCTAGATTAGGCCAAACTTCAAGAATATTTTTCTTCCCGGAATACTCAAGGATGTATTTAAAAAGAACAAGCATCCATGAAGGCACACCTGCAACGTTAGTGACATTTTCATGAATGGTGTGTTGAGTGAGCTTTTTAAGTTTTTCTTCCCACTCAGGTAATAACGCAATCTTTGGGGATGGAGTGCGGATAAACGTTACCCAGAACGGAAGATTCTCAATGAGTATAGCGGATAAATCTCCAAAAAAGGAAGAATTGCTGAAATTATTAATCTGATGACTTCCTCCAAGGGTCAGTGCTTTGCCTTTCAAGATCCCACTTTCAGGAAAATTATTGGTATATATGGCTAATATATCTTTTCCACCCCGGAAATGACAATCTTCAAGTGATTCATTACTTACAGGGATAAATTTACTGACATCATTTGTGGTTCCGGATGATTTGGCAAACCATTTAATTTCAGTTGGCCATAATAAATTTTGTTCACCTTTTCTGAGTCTTTCAACAAAAGGTTTAATCTCGTCATAAGTCTGAAGAGGTACTCTGGATTGATACTCATGCACAGTCAATGCGTCCGAATAACCATACTTTTTTCCCCATTCAGTATCTCTGGCTTTTAATATTAATTTATTAAAGGTCTCTTCCTGGACATTCCAGGGATATTTTCTGAACAGATCGATATTATAAGTCCGTTTTACATTTAGCCAGCTAACTATTGAATTAATAATAGGCATTTAAGATAAGCAATGAAATTATTTAATTAACATAGCATCTCCATAGGTTCCGAACCTATACTTTTCTTTTATAGCAATTTTATAAGCTTTCATTAATAAATCATATCCTGCAAAGGCAGAAACCATCATGAGCAATGTTGACAAAGGAAGGTGGAAATTGGATATCATACAATCAGGGACACTGAATTCATAAGGAGGAAAGATAAATTTATTTGTCCAGCCATCAAAAGGTTTTAAATAACCGTCTGTTGATACCGAACTTTCAAGTGTTCTCATTACAGTTGTCCCAACGGCACAAACTTTTGTTTTCCTGTCCTTTGCAGAATTTACTATCCTTGTAGCTTCATCAGAAATAATAATTCTTTCAGAATCCATTTTATGCTTGGTAAGATCTTCCACATCAACAGTGCGAAAGTTACCTAGTCCAACATGCAAAGTAATGAATGCGAATTCCACTCCTTTAATTTCCATTCTTTTCATTAATTCCCGACTGAAATGCATCCCTGCGGTCGGAGCAGCCACAGCACCTTCATGTTCAGCAAATATTGTCTGGTATCTTTCTTTATCTTCTGGTTCTACTTCTCTTTTAATAAATTTTGGTAAAGGAGTTTCTCCCAGTTCATATAAGGTTTTTTTAAAATCTTCATAATCACCATCATATAGAAACCTCAAAGTTCTTCCACGGGAAGTAGTATTATCAATCACTTCAGCTACGAGAACGTCATTTTCACCGAAATAAAGTTTATTACCAATTCTTATTTTTCGGGCAGGATCAACCAGAACATCCCATAATCTTTGTTCCTTATTAAGTTCCCTGAGTAAAAACACCTCAATTTCAGCCCCGGTTTTTTCTTTATTTCCATAAAGACGTGCAGGAAAAACTTTTGTATTATTGAACACTAATACATCTTTATCATCAAAATAATTAATAATTTCTTTAAAAACTTTATGTTCAACATCACCGGTTTCCCTGTCAACAATCATTAATCTGGATTCATCCCTGTTTTCGGATGGATATTTTGCAATCAGTTCTACAGGTAAAATAAATTTGTACTGAGATAACTTCATTTTTACAAGAGGTTTATTTAAATATATTAGGAGCAGCTTATACGCAAAATACTTTAAAAAGTTTCAAGATCAATCAGGCTTTTCTCAAAGGTAATCAGGGTATTGGCTTTGTCTACTGTAAAATTCCCAATCCTTGTTCTTCTAAGTTCTATTAAATGAGCTCCACTATTCAATGCAAAGCCTATATCTCTTGCCAGGGCTCTTATATATGTCCCTTTACTACAAACAATTTTAAACTGAAGATATGGCAACTTAAAGTGCAATATCTCGATAGTAACAATTTTAATTCGATTTGGTTGTAATTCAATGTTTTCACCTTTTCTTGCCAATTCATAAGCTCTAACCCCATTTAAGAATTTTGCAGAGTAGAGGGGAGGGACCTGGTCAATTTCTCCTGAAAATTGCTGAATTATCTCACTTATTTTTTCCCTGGTGATATGATCTGTTGGATATACAGCATTTATCCCAGTTTCCAGGTCGAATGATGGAGTGGTCTCTCCCAGCTTTATTGTTGCAATATATTCCTTTTCCAATTCAAGGAACTGTGTAATTTTTTTTGTGGCCTTTCCGGTACATATAATTACTAAGCCTGTTGCCAGGGGATCGAGTGTACCAGAATGGCCAACTTTGATTTTCTTAATACCAAGACGGTTCTTTAGAATAATCCTAATTTTATTGACAACATCAAAAGAAGTCCAATTGATCTCCTTATCAATGAACAGGATTTTTCCAGTTAAAAAATCAATGGCCTTTGTTATTTCTGGCATCAAATATTTTATGCAAATATAATAGCAGAAATACCCAGAATAAGACAGTATAGTGAAAAATATATTAGATTTCCTTTTTTAACCAGGTTAATCATCCATTTGCAGGCTACTAATCCACTGATAAATGCTGTAATAAAGCCTATTATTAATACTTCTGTATCAGGACCACTATAATCAGATGTATTAATCATATAATAATCAAGAATATTGGCACCAATAATAGGAATTAATACCATTAGAAATGAGAATTTTGCAACATCCTCTCTTTTATTCCCTAAAATTAGTCCGGTAACTATTGTGGCACCCGATCTGGAAATCCCGGGAATGACCGCTATTGCTTGTGCAATACCAATAATAAAAGCATGTATAAAAGGTATTCTCCCAATTCCATCAGTTTTTACCAGTCTTGTAAGAGATAAAAGAACGGAAGTAACAATCAACATAGAACCAATAAAAATAAGGTTACCATCAAACATAGTTGAAATGGAATCTTTAAAAAGCAAACCGACAACAAGCACTGGTATTGTGGATACTATAATCTTGAGTATATATTCCAATGAATCGTTATACTTAAATGTAAGAGATTCCTTGATCAGTTTTAATATTTCACGGGCAAAAACAACAATAGTACTTAATACCGTTGCGCCATGAACGACGATAGTAAATTGCAAATTCTCCTGAATTCTAGTTCCAAGGATTGCTTTACCTACTTCCAAGTGACCACTACTGCTTATAGGCAGAAATTCCGTTAGACCCTGGACAATACCGAGGATCAATGCATCGATCCAATTCATTAATCTTCGGGATCAGATTTTGGTTTTTTCATTATGGCATAAATTTCGAATATAAAGCCACAAACAATCACTATTGGCGCAAGGGTAATTCTGCGGAAACTAAAAAGCTCTTTTTCATTAAATACATTTGGGTCATTTGATCCTCCTCCCAACATTAAGAGAAAGCCAATTATGATTATTACAAAACCAATTAATAATAAAGTATAGTTTTCCTTGGTTAGAGCGAAGTTTGGTTTATTTTCTTTTTTTTGATTACTCATAGCATCAGATATATAGATCATCAATTGTGTAGTTCAGGTATTTATTTACGGCAAAAAAAGATGAAACAAAACTGATTAGTATACCAGTAATAATAACACTTCCAAATAACAAAGCGAGCAGATTTGGATCAACTAATTCAATCATCCCTTCAACCTGTTCCTGTGCAAAATAAATAAGTGCTAATAAGAGCATTATACTAATCAGGGCAGAAATTAGTCCATGCCATGCAGATTTAATAACAAAGGGTTGACGGATAAATCTTCTGGTTGCCCCTACAAGCTGCATGGAATGTATAAGAAACCGCTTGGAATAGACCGACAATCGAATAGTATTATTTATTAGTGTCAATGCAATTAAAAATAACAAAAGAGTGAATGAAATGATAACCACACTTATTTTCCTGACATTCTCATTTATTTCATGAATCAGTGATTTACGATAATAAATTTCATTTATCAGATTATATTTTTTTAAATCTTTCTCAATGTTAATTATACTATCCGGATTAGCATACACTGCATTTAGTTTGACTTTGATTGAAGCTGGGAGTGGATTATAACCCAGGAATTTGATAAAATCTTCACCTAAAACTTTTTGTGTTTCAGCAGCAGCTTGATCTTTAGTGATATAATCAGTACTTTTCACAAACTTTTTAGTATCCAGAATTTTTCGAAATTGCTGGATATCAGCTTCTCTAATATTATCTTTCAATTCAATATTAATTCCAATATTTTCTTTAACATAATTACTGAGGGCCCGTGCATTAAGGATCAAAAAACCAACTACTCCAAGAAGAAAAAGAACAAGCGAAATACTAATGACTGATGTAAGATAAGAGCTGGTAAGTTTTCTTCTGGTTACCCGGTTTTCTATGTTACTCATCCTAAAATATTTGAAACGACCAAAGATAAGAAAAAAACCTAAGAGTATAAGCAGTCAGAAGTGAATCGAGAAAAATGGATAAAAATTGATAACACTATGAATACTTCGGTTTTATGTCTTCATACATTGACTATTTCCATCCAGCCAAATTTATCTTTCTCCTCTCCAAATTGAATGGCCACAAGCCTTTCGTATAGTTTTGATGAAATTGGCCCAGGTTTACCATCTTTACAAAATGTATAAGTAATCCCTTTATCAACATCCACAATTTTACCAATTGGACGTTTACCGCATTTCATTTTTGATAAATTTCCTT
>CAZKMG010000123.1:0-3206 GCA_964553465.1 uncultured Bacteroidaceae bacterium | reverse complement strand
TCATCAAATTCAGCTAATTCCTCCACAGGAATCTGTCTTTTTTCAACTTTCATTCCAGCATCTATTGCCAGTTCCTGCAAACTTTTATTAGTTATGGAGGGAAGAATAGAAGATGAATCAGGTGTGATATAAGTATTTCCTTTTATACCAAAAAAATTAGCAGGTCCGCACTCATCGATATATTTCTTTTCTCTTGCATCAAGGTAAAGTGAAGTTGTATAACCAGCACTATGGGCTTTTTCAAGAGAGATCAGACTGGCGGCATAATTACCTCCGACTTTAATACTTCCTGTTCCCAGAGGTGCTGCTCTATCATGATCCCTGCAAATCATAATGTTTACAGGTTTAAATCCTTCTTTAAAATAAGGACCCACTGGGACAACAAATACAAGGAACAAATACTCGTTTCCAGGTTTAACACCAACTTCAGCACCAACACCGATTAAAAGTGGGCGAATATACAGGGATGCGCCCATACCATATGGGGGGATATATTTATGATTAAGTTTTACTGCTTTGATAATTGAATCGTGGAAAAGCATTTCAGGGACAACTGCCATTTTTATCCCTTTTGCTGATGATTGCATGCGCATTGCATTCTCTTTCCACCTGAAGATACGAATCTTATTATCCTTGCCCATATAGGCTTTTAGTCCCTCAAAGGCTTCCTGGCCATAGTGGAGGCTAGTTGCAGCCATATGTATATTAATATATTCAGATGAACTAACTTCAATCTTTCCCCATTTTCCAGACTTAAAATAACATCTGACATTGTAGTCTGTCGGATAATAACCAAAACCAAGATTTTTCCAATCGAGCTCCATATATATAATAAAATGAATGTTTTAATCAATAAAATAAATTCAAAAATAGTTAAATCCTTGCGATACACCAAGCACCGAAGGATATTGTTTAATTGATACTAATGAATAAATCATTAATACCATTCATCATTGTTTATATTTTTCATTTGTTCATCCACAGATACTTCTCTAAGTCGGCGAGTGGAATTTGTATAATAAGTGTATTTTTTGAGGATGTGTAGCTGCTGTTGCTTAAATTCATTGACGTTTATTGTACTTAAATATTCATTCTGTTCTAGAAATAACAATTTATATAGCCTTAAATAATCCGCCCGGCCAAGATATTCCATTTTAATATCGCAGAGAACTTTTTCTGTGAAATTTTGAGGGTCAGGTGGCCATTTTGTTGAAAGTATTAGATTGCTAATTGAAGATATTTGTTTGTCAGAATATGAATATTCAGGTAAGATTTCTCTTGCAAATTCAGCAGATTTGTTTTCCTGATTTGCATATGTGTATATAAAACCTACATTCATTAGAAGAGCAGATGTCAGGATCAATAAAGATTCCTCTGCATCCAAATTCTCTGCATTCGATAGTAACTGAGCATATTCATATAAATGTTTGATGTATTCAATATTATGAAAATAAAGGTTTTTTGGTATTTCAGTCTCAATTTTTGTAAAAATAACCTGCTCAAGATCAAGAAGTCGCAACATCTGAAGTTTCAGGTAAAATCGGCGATTAGGCTGGCCAGCAAGATTTATTGACAGCTCAGGGCGCAGTCCTTTTACAAAATACATGTCTATATTCCCTTTATATTTCACTGGAAGCTTTCCCCTATAATCGCAAAGGAAAAAATCTTTTACTAAATCATATGTAACTCCAGAAATATTCACTTTACCTGGCTCTCCTGATGATTCCATTCGACTTGCTGTATTAACTGTATCTCCCCAAATATCCAATGATCTTTTTTTGTACCCCACTTCTCCAGCAATGACAGGTCCTGAGTGAATTCCTATTCTTAGGTCCCAAATATCTACTTTTGTATTTTTCAATTGTTTCATATATAACTGCATTTCAAGAGCAGCTAATACAACCTCGACAGGATTGGAATTATTCTTCTTTGGGATCCCTCCTGCCGCCATATAAGCATCTCCAATAGTTTTTATCTTTTCAATATGATATTTCTCAACTACTGAATCAAAATGAAAAAAGAACCTATCTAGCTCATCAATTAGGATTTCCGGATTCATTGATTCCGCAATTTTAGTAAATCCTTCTATATCACTAAATAAAACAGTAACCATTTCGAACCTATCCCAACGTGCACTACCCTTTCCTTTATCGGAATTTATAGTTGAATGAAAATCAAATTTATTTTGAATTTCCTGTTGTGATTCAGAATGAATTTCTGTTACAGTATTTATTGTTTCTTCATCTGGGGCAACAATTATTTTATGCGCTTTTGGAATTTTAAATTTTAAAGATTTGTATAATATGAAGATTAGTATGGTTAATATTATTAAATAAAGTGCATAGGCTAAAAGTGATCTATAAATAGGTGGTCGGATTCTAAAAATCAAGCTTGTAACAGACCCCGGATCTCCGAAAGAGTTTTTAGTTCTTACCTTAAGTTCATTTCTTCCTAATTTAGGATTTTTAAAATGAATATACGGATCTTTACTCCATACAGACCATTGATCGTTGTCTATATTTAACGAATATTGAAAAAAAGGAATTGACTCTGAATAATTTACATTATTTAAATAAACAATTAAATGTCTCTGACTGAAAGGAATACCATTTAGCTTCTCATTAAGCTGAGCTTGAAAATAGTCAATCGCAGGACCATTGAAAAGGGTGTCATTTCGAGAGAAAATCCCGGTTATTATTGTTTTGTCGCTAGGTTTATGTGAATAATAAGAATTTATGTCAATAAGATATACATCATATCCTGAAGAAAATAATATTTGGGATTCATTAATAAAATCAAAGGAAGGATTTAATATATTCAGTGAAGAAGGAATAAAAATTGAATTCAAGGATTGATTCCCCTGATTCCCATACCAGAGAAGATGATTTTCCTTGAAATCACTGGGCAGAAGAATAAGATTCTTTTTGGAATCAACTTTGGACTCAACATAAACACCAAAAGGAAGATTTTCAGGAAAATTTTCTTCTAAACAAAAAGTGTCTCCTTTAGAGGAGAGGACTTTTGAAGGCGTGGTCAGGATCAGCTTATTATTCCAAATAAAAAGATCCGAAAACCTTTCATTTCCAGGAACAGAAATCTTTTTTTCAACTACGCTATCCGGAGCAGTATGCTTTATAGAGTATAAACTTTCAAAGTCAGTATACCATATTAAATTTTCATATGTAAGAATTTTAATAGGGGATATA
>CAZKMG010000122.1:0-10008 GCA_964553465.1 uncultured Bacteroidaceae bacterium | reverse complement strand
AAAAAAGTGTTTTTTGTTATCATTTTAATCATATTTTGTTTGTTTTTAATTGATTATTGCATTTCTTTGCACATTCAAAAATCAACTAATTATTAATTTAAATTTACCATTATGTCTGATATTGCTTCAAGAGTTAAAGCTATCATTGTTGACAAATTAGGTGTTGACGAGAATGAGGTTACCCCCGAGGCCAGTTTCACAAATGATCTTGGCGCAGATTCTCTTGACACTGTCGAATTAATCATGGAATTCGAAAAAGAGTTTAACATTGGGATCCCGGATGACCAGGCTGAGAATATCAGCACAGTGGGAGAGGCTATCAAGTATATTGAGCAGAACGCGAAATAGTTAGTTCTAAAATTTCAGGTATGGAATTGAAGCGGGTAGTAGTATCAGGATTAGGCGCAATAACTCCTCTAGGTAATAATATAAAAGATTATTGGGATAATCTGATTGCCGGTGTTAGTGGAGCCAATCTTATTACCCGTTTCGATACAACCAAGTTCAAAACTAAATTTGCTTGTGAATTAAAAAACTATGATCCTTCCCTGTATTTTGACAGAAAAGAGATGCGTAAGCTTGATCCGTATGCTCAATATGCTTTGATTGCTACGGACGAAGCTATTTTAGACAGTGGTCTTAACCTGGAAATTATTGACACTAATAACACAGGTGTTATATGGGCATCCGGGATAGGAGGCATGGAGACATTTATGGAAGAAATGAAGACGTATATGCGAGGAGACTGTACGCCACGTTTTAGTCCTTTCTTTGTTCCAAAAATGATCACAGACATTGCCGCCGGCCACATTTCCATTAAATACGGATTTCGGGGCCCCAACTATGCTACGGTATCTGCCTGTGCTTCATCGGCCAATGCAATTATTGATGGGCTCAACCTCATTCGTTTAGGTAAGTCCAAAATAATAGTTACTGGTGGCTCAGAAGCACCTATTATAGAAGCAGGTGTTGGCGGGTTCAACAGTATGCAGGCAATTTCGACTAATAATGAAAATTTTAAAACAGCCTCCCGCCCTTTTGATATAAGTCGTGACGGATTTGTAATGGGAGAGGGAGGTGCTGCACTTATTCTTGAGGAATACGAACATGCCATGAATAGAGGGGCAAAGATCTATGCTGAACTAATGGGTGGAGGCCTTTCAGCTGATGCATATCATCTTACTGCTCCTCATCCGGATGGCATAGGTGCCCGCCTGGTCATGGAAAGGGCACTTGAAGATGCAGGAATGCAACCTGGAGAAATCGATTATATAAACGTTCACGGAACTGCAACACCCTTGGGAGATATCTCTGAAGCTAAAGCTATTATCAACGTTTTTGGCGAACATGCTTATAAGCTTAATATTAGTTCAACCAAATCCATGACAGGACATCTTCTGGGTGCAGCCGGGTCTATTGAGGCAATTGCAGCTATCCTTGCAACAAAATACGACATTGTTCCACCCACCATTAACCTAAAAAACCTTGACCCGGAAATCGATTCCAGATTAAATCTTACTCTCAACAAAGCACAAAAAAGAATTGTAAATGTTGCACTCAGTAATACCTTTGGATTCGGAGGTCATAACACATCGGTGATTTTCAAAAAGTTAACCTAATAACAGGTGTATCGTTTACTAGTTAAACCATTTTACCGGAACCGAAAATTATACACTTCTCTTCTTAACATAACCGGAATGACACCTGGTCATATGAAATTATATGAAATGGCTTTCATTCATAAATCTGCTTCTGTTATCCTTCCTGATGGGAACCTGGTAAATAATGAGCGTCTCGAATATCTCGGCGATGCGGTTCTGGATGCAGTGGTGGCTGATTACCTTTTCCGTAACTATCCTTATGAGGATGAGGGATTCCTGACTAAAATGCGTTCCAAAATGGTTAAGCGCAAACACTTGAACCTGCTTGCTCTCAGACTGGGTATTGATAAATTGATGACTTTTCAGACCAGCCTGAATAATGTCTCCAGACATTTATATGGAAATGCTTTTGAGGCTCTCGTCGGAGCTGTTTACCTTGATAAGGGATATTCAAAAACCAGTAAATTCATAGAAAGGATAATCCGGAAATATGTAAATATTGAAAAGTTACAAAAATCCGACTCCGATTATAAAAGTCAGTTAATTGAATGGGCACAGAAACATAAAAAAGAAATTATCTTTGAAAGTCATGAAGAACAGAAAGGTGACAATAAAATTCCGGTCTTTGTGACGTTTGTAAAAGAATTTGAAAATGAACTGGGTAAAGGGATGGGAAATTCAAAAAAAGATTCTGAACAAAAAGCAGCCAAAACTGCCCTTGAACAAATTTCACGATTACGGGAAGAATTTACATGAGTTTAATTTCCGAGGATTGAAAGGACGTTGAAGGAAGTAAGAACCCTCTTACAATGAATGCATCATATCTTATTATCTTCATAATCCAAATACTTTGAAGATTGATTCAAAAAAAACATAAGCTTGAATACACAGAAAAATTTGATTTTCTGCTTCTCGGACTGGTCTCGACCGAAAATGATTACCGGTTGATATGGACAATAAATAATGCTCTGAATTTCGCATTTGAAAAAACCGATAATCATGTGGTGTTGGGTAAGGACGATAAAGCTGAGTTGGAATTTTCGTATTACACATTCGATAATGAAGATACATTTCTATATTATAGTCTTCTTTCAAACAGAACAGAAAGTGGGATTCTTATGGAAGAGTTAAAAAACATTGATTATCTGTTGATTATTCAGGGCGATATCTCCGAATCTTATATCAAGGGATTGATTTCAGATTTAAAGAACATTGAACAGATTCAAGGTGTATTCCGGATATCACCAGGATCTTTGAAAAATCGGGAAAGACTTATTTTCTGATTATACAAACCATCGGACCAGAGGGTATATTGTTGACCAAATGGGAATATCCAGGTAATTCTGGTACCCATTATGGTAAAAATTCATGATGGTAGGTGATTGTTTCATTAAAGGTAAATATAGTTTACTGTAAAAGGGCATTAGTTTTAAAAGTAAATCGAGTATCATATCTCCGAAAATAAGTAACAATAACAGATAGAATGGCGCAAATGATGTGGTCTGAAGGATCATTCCAGGATAAATGGTTGTTTGTGAAATAACCACCAATGTCCATATTATTAGTTTAATAATCAGAAATCGATTTAAAAGATAATCGACTTTGCTCTTTGTTAAAGTTAAAATACATAGAAGAATAGATAAGAATAAGCCAAGAATAAGACCTCCGGCAAATTTCCAGATCAAACTGGGCAAAGGTAAAAAGCAAAGGCAGAAAATCATGCTTAAAATTTTAATTACTGATTGCAGGTAATGAATAGCGAAAGCTTTTGTACTTCTTGGAATAATAACTTCCTTGTATTTTCTGTCATATGCAACATAATGCTGATACACCCCATCGTTCCTGATCCTCACATCTTTTACCTTCAGCAATGTCATTGTGAAAGATTTTCCGTTAGCCTTTTTACCTTTACAATAGTAGCATTGGGCTTTTGGATCACTCTCTACGGCACTGAAATCAAACCAATTAACCAGATCCTGAAATTTCCAGCGGAATTTACCCTGTTTAAACCATTTTTGCCGGTTTGATAAAAATTGATTAATAATTATTCCTCCGATGATCCAAAAAATAAACAGGGCAAAGAACATTTCTATCCCGTTCTTCAATGCGATGATAATAGGGAAGATGATAAGAAATAAACCAAATGGAACAGCTAATATTCTCCCTATATAATTAAAAAGAAGAAACACCTCTCGCCAGTTACTTTCCTCGAAAAATTCTTTTTCTGCCTTCATCTTATCGTATTTCATCTTTGCCCTTTCATAGGCTTTCTGGCGGGCCTCTCGTAAAATATCCTCATAGGAATAGGCTTCCTGCTCTTCTTCGAAATGAGTGTCGACTTTTACGATGGTTTCATACTGAATCTGGCGAAGTACCACTTCATAAGCTTCACATAATTCCTGAAACTTTTCTTTGGCATTTGGCAGTTTACTTACATCTGGATGGAGCTTTAATGCAAGCTTCCTGAAAGCCCTTTTCAGTGCCTTTTCGTCAGAATCAGTTGAGATTCCTAGTATTTGATAGTATCTATCAAGCATGTTAGTGATAGGGAATCACTAGTGAAATTATAACTGCAATCTACCTTATTTTTTATAATATTCATATCCTGAAAAAGCTAAAAAAGAAAAGCCGTCCTTCATTTATTATGAAGGACGGCTAAACTCTACCCTAAAACGCTGATCTATGAAAAGACTATTATTAACTACCTCAAAGGTAAGCCATTCATTGGTTAACAGATATTAATTTATGTTAAAGAATGTTAATTGAAAAAAGTTATTAAATAATGAGATTATCTTTACATCATTATGAGCAAGAAGATATTATGGCTGATAGCGCTCTTTATGGTAATTGGGATGACGGGTCTTATCCTGGTTCAGACCTACTGGATAAATAATGCCCTGAAAATCAAAGAAAATCAATTTAATCAGTTAGTAAGTCAGTTGTTGAATAATATCGTTTTTGAAATAGAAAAAAGGGAAACCGTGCTCCATATTTTAAGAGAGATGCAATCCCGGGATGATATTGGTAATTCATCAAATAATAGAAGTTTCGACTTTAATCTGGAAAAAGGTTCAGGGGAGGATTCAACTAGTAACATAACTTTTAATTTTTCCGAGGAGATTATATCTAATAACATAATTCGGGAAGAAATATATCCTTATGCTATAAGAAGTGACAGCAATAGTATTATCCTTCCTGAATCAAAGTCTTATTCAGATTCCGGCTGGAATGATCTGATCAATAATGGGATGGATGACCAGTTATTTAATAATTTGGAAAAGAAAATTGATTCAAAGAAATATTTGATAGAAAAGGTTTTTGCTGAGATGTTCAGTCCGCAAATAAATTTTGAAGACAGAATCGATAAAAAATTCGTGGAGAGTATTATTCATAAAATATTTATGCAACAGGGATTAAACCTGAGTTATGAATATGCTCTGGTAAATCCGGAAAATAATATTATTTTCCAATCTCAGGGTTTCAAATTATCAAAGGATAATATATTTTATTCTGCCCGGTTATTCCCTAGTGATCTCTTTTCAAAATCTGGGTATATCAGTCTTTACTTTCCGAAACAAAGAACATACATATTCCGGTCCATAGGGGTCATGGGTGCCACTTCCATTGTCCTTACTTCAATTATAATTGCAATTTTCATAATCACTCTTTATGTAATTTTTCGCCAGAAAAAGCTCTCTGAAATAAAAAGCGACTTTGTCAATAATATGACGCACGAACTTAAGACTCCCATTTCAACCATTTCTCTTGCTTCACAAATGTTGAATGATAATAGCATCCCTGCAGAAAATAAGGATATTACTCATATTTCACGCATCATTGAAACAGAGAGTAAGCGTCTTGGTTACCAGGTTGAAAAAGTGTTGCAGATGGCGATATTTGATGTGGGAAAAATTGTACTTAAAAAGAAGCGAATTGATTTTCATGAGCTATTACTTTCAGTTTTAAATAATTTTGATCTGCAGGTCCGTAAGAGTGGAGGAAATCTTACATGGATCCTGGATGCATCGAAATCTATTGTTTTTGTGGATGAGGTGCATATGGTTAATATGATCTCAAACCTAATCGATAATGCCATAAAATATTGCCACGAAGTACCGGAAATTAAAGTATCCACAAGGAATGAAAAATCATTTATCATATTATCAGTTGAGGACAAAGGCATTGGTATAAGTAAAGAGAATCAGCTTAGAATATTTGAAAAATTCTACCGTGTGCCCACTGGAAACATTCATAATGTTAAGGGATTTGGATTGGGACTCAGCTATGTGAAAAAACTGGTGGAGATTCACCACGGCTATATCAATTTGATAAGTGAACCTGGAAATGGGACAAAATTTGATGTATATTTACCTATCAATGAAAATGAGTAATGGCTAATAACGAAGTTAATGTAAGGATTTTGCTTGCAGAAGATGATGAAAGCCTCGGATCTTTATTACAGGAATATCTCAGAGCAAGGAAATTTGATACAGATTGGGTAATGAACGGGGAAAAGGCCTTCCGTTCATTTGAAAAAAATCATTATGATTTATGTATCCTTGATATAATGATGCCCATAAAAGATGGATTTACCCTGGCTACTGAAATCAGAATGGTTGACTCCGGTATGCCTATTATTTTTCTGACTGCAAAATCAATGAAAGAAGACATTTTAGAAGGTTTTGTCCATGGTGCTGATGATTATATCACAAAACCCTTTAGTATGGAGGAATTGATTTTCAGAATTGAAGCTATTCTTCGTAGAACCAAGGGTACAGTAGATGGGAAGAATATTTGTCAGAAAATAGGTAAATATGATTTTGATGCTATGAAACAAACACTGAGTATTGGAGATCATATTCAAAATCTTACAACCAAGGAAACAGAACTGTTAAAACTTCTGTGTAATAATAGAAACAGAATTCTTGAAAGAAATTTTGCCCTTAAAGCCATTTGGTATGACGATAATTATTTTAATGCACGAAGCATGGATGTGTATATTACCAAATTACGGAAATACCTCAAAGAAGATATTTCAGTTCAAATCATAAACGTACACGGGAAGGGTTATAAATTAATGACACCTAAGGAATAAAATTAAAAAAAAATTATATGAAATTTGCGATACTTGGGTTTGGAATTATTGGCGCTCTTCTTTTTTTCTTCTCAGTATATTCATTATTCACTTCAGGTAAGCATTTCAAGATGATTGCATATGGATTCTTAGTCACTGCTGTTACTGTATTTATCCTTGTAATCATAAGGAATTTAAAAGAGCAATTTGATATTGGGAACAAGAAATAATGAAAAGAATCACACTATAATATCAAACCAAACTTATTATGGCACTATTGTGATAATTTCGGATTATTTTATCTGGTTGTTTTACCTGGCGCGGTGAAAATTGCAGCCAGTTCATCAAATTCCTCTGGCACTGCCTGTAATTTTTCTTTTTAAAATAGATCCAAATATTTAATATTCAAATCAATATAAATATTTAGGTATGCTGCACATTAATTTGATCTGGATAACTTGATAATCATTGACCTATAACCTGAACCTTTGGAGTAAAAAGCAAGTACACAACTATTTTTAGTAGTGCATAAGACTGCCAATTATTTGCATCTTTGCCAGTAATAGAGTTTTAAAACTGTTTTACGTATTCTATAAACTGATTTGCTGTTTTGTCAAGGTTTTCGATGGAACCGCCCCCCTCAAGCACTGCACACATCTCGTAAACAATATAGCCCTGGTATCCGATTTCTTTTAAAGCGTTGAAAAAAGTTTTATAATCGATTATCCCTTCACCCATAGGAACAGCTCGCAGAACATCATCATCTTGAGAATAATTGATAAGATTATGCTCATAATGAAATCTTGGTAACTTTACATAATCAGCCGCAATAGTATTCACAATAAAAGGTTTCATCTTCAGTACTGATTGTCTGATTTCTTCAGATGAAAGGCCTTCAGCACCAGGGGACCATGCGTCCCACCCGGCTTTTACATTAGGAAGGTTTACTTCTTTAAGCAACCAGTACATAGCATCATGGTGCAAGGCAATATCATGATGATTCTGAACAACAAGAGTCACACCGTATTTTGCAGCCTTTTCACCGGCCTGCTTTAATCCTTCAAGTACCATAGCATATTGATTATCATAAGGAATCCCATCACGTTCGAAACCAGTAAATATTCTGACCATATTTGTACCGAGATCATGGGCCAGTTTGGACAATTCTTCAACATAGGCAACCTGGATCTCAATCATTGGAATGCCTGGTTTTTCAATTCCTGCAGTAAAATCGGTATATCCGGCCAGACAGACCAATGTCAGCCCAAGTTCTTTAATCCTGTTTTTCAACTTTGCTCTTGCAGCTTCATCGTAATCCAGGGGAGAAACATGCGGTCTTTTGGCAGTTAGCATTACACCATCAAAACCGAGTTCTTTTGCTTTAACAAGGAACTGATCAACTGTCAGCTGAGCCTGCCCACGCCAGACACCTGCATAGCCTATTGAATGGAGACAGGTTTTGACCTTAAAGTCTTTCGGATTACCAGTGGGAGTTGGCTGGGCCAGCATGACAGAACCCAGTATAAAGGTGAACATCAGAATAAATGCATTCTTTTTCATCTGTAAATAATTTATTTTTTTTTGTAGGATAACTTGTCCCGTATTTCGGGAGAACTCATATGTGAGATTTTCAACCATGTTTTTGTTTAACGAATAAGCTTGCTTCATATGTCCAAATTTTATTTTTTCGTAATATTTACCTAACCATGATATTTACTTTTGGAGGGATTTTTTTCAATTATTTATATTAAGAGATAATTATTCTGTGAAATATATTTAGAATTCAATCAGTAAATATATACGTTTTTTAAACAGTATGCATCGGATGTGTCTGCTCAATGCCATTTGCCCTGGCATATTCCTTTGCTTGGTACATAAATGCCTGTAAGCGGATATCGATGGAAGAATCTTCCTGACCATCATATGCAATATTCTCCCATGGTACATTGTTATGATCTTTTCTGAAGTCAGTTGTTAAAGAGGCCACCAGGGTACCTGGCATACATGTAAAGGGCATAATATAAACGATTCCTGATATTTTCGTTTCAACAAGTTTAGATGCTGATCCAATGGCAATAACCGGGTCTCCATCATAGTCTTTATGAACATATGGAGCGCTTCTCCAGAACATATCCTTCAGTTCAACATCATGTTCAATATCCACAATGCTTTTTACCTTGTTACGCAATTTGCTTTCTGTATAATGCTGCGCAAATTGTTGTAATTTAGATTTGAACAATCCTATCAGGTCTCCTTTCCATAAACTATCTCTCCAATAGCGGTAGGATGAATAAATCAGCCATTCTCCAAATGGGGCCATAATGGTTTCGGCTCCAAGAGCCTCAAGCTTATCAACAAGAAAACCGCTGCAATATGGATTATCCCGCATAAATGTTTCACCCACAATGGCAATCACAGGTCGCCGAAATCCATTAATTATAGGTATTACCTGAAAAGCTTTTCCTGCCTGCTCAATCACTTCAGGGAGATTTTTTGATCCTCCCTCTATAGATCTGATAACTTGATTCAGCCAATATTGATAAACCTGGTTAGTTTGTCCTTTGATCAATTCATAAGGTCTTCTCTCCTGGAGGAGCTTTTTCAAAATGTCCACAGCAACAATACCTTTCCATGCATTTAACCTGAATTTTCCAGCTTTACCAGGTGCAACTTCAGCATATGCATCATCATTACTTGGGGTGAGAAGTTCAACGCCATAAAAACCTAAGCGGTCGAAAATTATCCGATGTAGTTTATTATAATCACCAAACCGGCATGGTCCATTATGATCAGGCATAAAGAAGGCCAGCTTTGTAGGATCACTGCCAGGTTCAAGGATCTTTTTAACAAAACTGCCTGCAGTACAAATAAAGGGGAAACATTCCTGTCCATTGGTTAACTTTCTTGCTATTTCAATGTCTTTTGCATCAGCCATCGGGAGTACTTCAGCCTTAACACCGCAAAATCTTGATGAAGCAGCAAGGGCATGGACGGTATCCCGTGCATATGGATAATACAGCGTTCGTCCTGCAAGTTTATCGGTAGGAACGATCCTTTTCTTTTTCAATAAAACCTTCGAGCTTTTTACTTTCTGATATCCCTGCAGGCTATCAATAAATGCTTCGATCCTGGTAATCATTCCGGCATCTGCACTATGTTCGTCAACTTCAAGATGAAGGTAAGGCTTCCCATTCATCTCTTCACGGACATAATGTGTGAGGAAAGAATCAGGTCCACATCTGAAATTTCCAAGGTAGACTCCATAGAGGTTTTTGCTCTTTGCAATGATGTGGCTGGCCTTTAGGATCTTCTGTCCATTCGGCCAATACATCA
>CAZKMG010000121.1:0-10014 GCA_964553465.1 uncultured Bacteroidaceae bacterium | reverse complement strand
ATGGACGTGAGAACCCAAATTCAGGAGTTGATTTACAAGGCAATAAAATGATTAGTCGTATTTAAATCCTTTACACTCAGTCCAATATAATAATTTTCGACATCTCCCGGTGAAAATTTGCAATTAGATTATTAAAGTATATTCCAGCAGAAAGATCCTCAGGATACCAATCTATATTACACTCACCTGGTATGCACTCAGCGTCCAGAATATCCATCACATTCTGTCCTGATCTATTGATTCTCATATAAGTTTGGCTAATTGAGGATTCCAGATTGACGCTAAAGCTAACATTCCTGGGTAAGATGTAGTAAAATTCTTTGCAGTAAAACGTGTGCCCAGACAGATGCCCTGGGAAGCGCCAGCCATAAATACAGGTCTTAGACAAATCTGGGAATCCCTGGAAAGAATTTTTTGTCCCATCCACCTACTAAACTTAGAGTTTCGTCAGAAATCCGGTGGTTGATTACGTCTCTTGCCCTTCGCATAGCCAACAAACTTAGCATTCTGACAAACAGACCTTACGGGTAACACCTTGAACATATATAGAGGCGCAAAATAAACTTCCTGAGCATGTGTTTGCGAAAATCCAACCATAAGTATAGAAAATAGCCTCAACCCAAATGATTTTAATATTATTCTCAGTTTCATTCTTTTAAACATTATCCTTTTCATTTAATTCTGCAAATGCTTTTTTAGTGAGAAATTCAGTGTAATTAATTCTGTTTCCATCATTCTTTTTCCACCTGCTGAAAAATCTGAGCATTAGTAAATTTTATTCAAACCTTCATTCAGTTTTATTCTTTGCCCTTTGTATTCCCATCTTCCATTCATTCCTTTTGGCAGTAAAATTTTAGCAGTCAGCACTCCTTTCACTAATTTGTATTCAACAGATATCCTCCCTTTGGGATATGGCATCGAAACTTTCAAACTGGTCAAAGGTCCCAGATGCGGTTCAATGAGTACTTCATTGAATCCAACATCGGCGGGTTTGATCCCACATACCGAACTCAAAAGGAAATAGGCCGGATGGGCGCTCCACGCATGGCAATCGGAACGGTCGTGCGAGGCAAAACCAGTTTCGCCGCAGGTTGTCAGCCCACGATCAATAAATTTGCGCCAAAAATCCAGGTGATCCAAAAACAAATCTTCCTGCCCGGTTTTCTGCATGGATTTGAACAGGAAAAATGAAAAATAGGAACTGGCCATTTCGTCAAACTTATCGTATGTCAGAATCCGGTTCAATAATCCAGGCTGAGCAGCCGGTGAAATCACATCGCAAAGAATGGCTAATATGTTGGTGTGCTGCGAAAATATTTGCTTATCAGGATAATCCCTGAAAAGTTGTTTTTGCTGATCCCAACAACTTTTATTAACTGCCTCTTTTATCCCTTGTGATAAATTTTCCCAATGTGTTGCCTTTTCTTCCAGCCCCTGCTGATGATACAGCCATGCGGCACAATCGAGTGTATGGACATAATAGAGCGTAAGCAGAGCCGACTGTTTTATTTCTCTTTGTTCGTTCGTACGGGGAATACTGCCCTTTGTAATGCTCCAATCGATAAAATTCTGGTTAGCAACTGTTCCAACCAAGCCCGTTTTTTCGTCGAGGTGTCTTTCATAAAAGCCCAGTATCCGTTCAATATTGTTAGTGAACTGAAGGACATATCCTGAATCGCCCCTCATAAAATAATAGTCGCGCAGGCTTTGAATCCATGCCATTGACCAGGTTCCCATATCGAAATCGAACCCTGAAGGATAGGCCGATTTTAAAAGTCCGGTTTCCTTGTTTTCCGATTGCGGGTAAAGTCTCATGACTTCTCGCAATAAGCGATCATCAGTCGAATTATAAATTGAAATTGCTGAAATAGGACGGTTATCGCCACCATAACTCAATTGTTCGTAAAATGGTGTGTCGTAGTAAGTTTCCCCTGAACACATTCTCAAGGTTCGCTGGCAGATATCAAATATTTTATTCAGCTTATCATCGTTGCTTTCAAAAGTTGCCATTTCAGGATAAGGATAACCAGAGTATTCATTTTCGAATGATACAATATCCAGAGGTTGGTTTTTGGTTTCAATTACCAACTGCACATATCTGAATGCGCGTTTCCAAAGCGGACGAAAGGTTCTTTGAGCTTTTCCGTCAGGATAAAAAATATCCCAAACGCCATACATTGTTTTTCCGGTCACAGAATCGCGGTGAGCTTTTAAATTAACTTCTTCGTAAAGGGATTCAGCATATTTTATTTTAACAGAACTGTTTACTCCATGGTCAACAGTTAGTTCCGGATAACCCATCGTAAATAGATCAAAATCAATCAGGATGGAAGCTTTAGTATTTTCCGGAATACTTAATCTGGTTTTTCCGTCCCAACTTCCAATAGAGATATCAACCCCGTCCGCTTTCCTAATTCTTGAAGGCAGTAAGCGATGATTATCCATAAAAGGAATATTGCGCGGAACAAGTTTCCATGGCTCATTGCCTTCAAACTCCAAAGGTTCTGAAGCAATCCATTTGCTATCGTCAAAATCCGGAAACTCCCATCCCCATGGATATAAGTTCCCATCCAACTCATCCCCACCGCCACAGGCATAAAAACCATTGAACCACCGGTCGTCAATTATCATCTTTTGATATGAAATGACTTTGTATGCGGGATTTTTAAAAACTTTCCAACTTGAATTTGTATTCAACCAACCAAATTCAGGATTCTCAGCGTACAGCATAAAAGCCGTCTGAGCCGAAATAAAGGCCCGCGGTTTATCTTTTCCTCCGTTATAAACCAGGACAGCCACAACATTTTTTCCGGATTTAAAAAATTTGGAAATATCAATTACATCATACTTATATGTTTTCAGATCGCCTTTTGCTGGTCCATAACAAACCCGTTTGCCATTTACAAAAAGGTTGTACCGGTTATCCGCAGAAATATGAATAACCAATTGGTCAGGAACTTTGTCCAAATCAAATGATTTGCGGAAATGATAGATGCCATAATGTGTATTATTTGCAGATGGGTACCCCACCCACGGAGCATTTTGAGAAATACCTGTGATATTGAAAATAAATAATATGAGAATTGAAATTGGTATAGTCATTAATTTCATATTAAAATCATTTAAGTTTCCCAGATTGTAAAGTTTTGATATATAGAGATATTATAATTGAATAAGTAGTGGTGAAATAGAATTTAAGTCGTAATTCGTACTCAAAACTGTCACTTCTTTCCCAGCTTTGGCCCGAAGCGTCCTTAACATTGTCCCCACCGGATAAAACAAAATTAGGATTTAGCTTATTGATGGTGTCAATAGCCTTCAAAAATCCTTTAGTTGTGTTTAAGTTCCGGCATAACATGAATATCGGTCATAAAAACAAATGAAAACTTATTACCAGTTTGAGTTATGGACTCTTTGGGCTTAGGTTTACAGCTTATTACAAATCCGGATATAATTAATAGAAATATTAAATTTTTTATAATTTATTATTTGATGCATTTTTACTCAATTATTAAAAGAACAATAGCAACGAATTTAATTGTTTATATTGTTTAAATCATTATTCATTAATCATCCCAACCCTGATTTGGCAAAATATTCGTAACTACTCCTTCAATATCAAAATTTAGTTATAACGAAGATTAGATTAAACATACATATCAGTCCCTTTTATATTTGTTAGTTCAACTATAAACTGACTCAATTTCGTTACAAGGTTTAGATAATATTTTTCTCCTTTTTCAGGTGATGCTTTTTTAGGATTTCCAACACCTGTATCGTTTGTGATTTGAATCCACTTTCGTTCAGTCCATGCCCATCCCTCATTAAATGCCTGAATCTTAAATATTTTATACTTACCATCACCAGCTTTTGCAAGAGGCAGGACCAACTCCGGATAAAGGTACATCATAAGACTGGTTTCCATTTCATCCGCATGATCACCTTGATGATCAAAAAAAGCAGATTTATCGATCGCCTGATACCAATTACAGCTACATAAAAGCATTTTGGGATAATTATTACCAATCTCACGGAGCATCTGTTTGAAATCATTTCCTCCGTGACCATTCATTATCAGTAATTTATTGATGTTATGAACCTGCATATTTTCTGCAATATCCATTAATATTTTTAGTTGAGTACTGGGATTGATATTTATTGTGAGTGTAATACCTTTCTGTCCGGTGTTCACTCCAAATGGGATAAAAGGAAGTACAATGACTTTGGCCCCATTTTCCCATGCTAGTTTTGCAGATTCGCAAGCTATTGCTTCAACTTCATAATTATCAGTTCCAAAAGGAAGATGATAATTATGGGCTTCTGTTGCTCCCCATGGTAAAATAGCTAAATCATATTTACTCTTTTTGATATAATCCCAATTGCACTCGGATAAAACATAAGGTCTCATAATAATGTAATTAAGGTTTAAATTCTGTAAGTTAAGGAGCCGGTAATTTTAAGTATTAAAATCTATATTTCGGAATATTTATACCCCGTATCACACAGTAAGGTTACAATATTAAAGTTAAAATTAGTCATTTCAAGGTATTTCAATGCGGCTATTACATTTGCCCCTGAGGAATAACCCACATAGAGCCCCATATCCAATGATAATCTTCTAGTCATTTCTTTTGCTTCCATATCAGTTACAGTGATAATTTCGTCCACCAGATCTGGTCTCCATTGGGGTGGCACAAATCCATATCCTGTACCCTGAATAATATGTTTTGGATTTATCACCTTCCCTGTTTTCAGAATACATGCATTTGCCGGTTCAACTGCAATACATTTAATACTCTCGTTCTTACTTTTCAGAAATGAGGATATACCAATAAATGTACCTCCGGTTCCAATCGAAGCAATAAATACATTAATGTCTTTCAAATCATCCAAGATCTCCGGACCGGTTGTTTCAAAATGCGCCTTTATCCCCGATGGATTATTGAATTGATCTACATAGAATCCATCTCTTTCCCTGGCAATTTGTTTCGCAAAATCTGAAGCTAGTTCAATGTCTCTACCTGTAACCATTCCTTGTTGACCATTCACCTGATCGGTTAAAACAATTTCAGCTCCTAGGGCAGATAACAATCTTCGTCTTTCTGGACTGTTCCCCTTTGACATCACAGCGATAAATGGATTACCAAACTGCCCGCACACAATAGCCAAACCAGATCCCATATTTCCGCTGGTCATTTCAACAACAACCTGTCCCTTCTTTAGTCTGCCCGAATCATAAGCATCCTTAATTATTTGTAAGGCAGCCCTGTCTTTCAAGCTTCCGCCAGGCTGCAGGTATTCAAGTTTTACGTAGATATTACCAGTACCTGCTGTTATTTTATCCAGAAGTAAAAGAGGTGTATTTGTGATTAAATCAAGAGTGGATCGTTTTTTCATATCTGAATAATTTATTTCCTATTGTCTGTTTGACCTTATATAGAATGAATTATTTTCATTTCAGAAAATTTACCTCACTTGTCAATAAGCTTCACAAACTTTAAAATCATTGCAAAGTCGTGATTCTCAAAAACATTTAAATCCATTGATCGTATTTAATCCTTTGATCAAAAATATTCATTGAAATAAAATACTGAAACGAAAGTACTAAAAACAGGAAGAAACTTTATTAATTTTTTTATGAATAGATTTGTTGAATGAAATGCAGGTTTCGACTTCGCCAGGGAAATGCAGGTTTCGACTTCGCTCAGAGCCCGGTGAAACTAATTCTTAATGTCAATTTTAATAAAATCTATGTTTTTTAATTGATGTAAAATATAACTCAGTTATATTTACAATGCATATTTAACGTCTTAATGATAAATTCTAAAAAACATGAAACCCACCCATATTGAACATATTGGGATTGCCGTTGCAAATCTTGATGACGCAGTGAAGTACTATACAGAAATAATCGGTCTTGAATGTTATGCAGTTGAAGAGATTAAAGACCAGATGGTCAAAACAGCTTTTTTCCGGGTTGGAGAAACTAAAATTGAATTGCTTGAATCAACAGATCCTGAAGGACCTATTGGTAAGTTTATTGAGAACAGAGGACCAGGAATACATCATGTTGCATTTGCCTTTCAGGATGTTGCCCAGGCTTTAAACAATGCTGAAAACAAGGGTATTCAACTAATTGATAAACTGCCCCGTCAAGGAGCTGAAGGTCTTCAAATCGGATTTCTACACCCTAAGTCTACTTTTGGCGTTTTAACTGAATTTTGTAGTAATCAATAATTCTATTCATCAGATTCATCATCAAAATTTTTACCAGGATCTTTGATTGTAAAAAACACCCTGATACGAACAATATTTCTCTGAAAATCAATTCTTCCTATCTCAATTCTTAAAATATCAAGACCTGTTTTATCACGCAGTTCCTGAATCAATTCATGCTCCTTCTCAGGTTTTATAAGGTCAATATTTTCGTAATAAATAATTTTTGAACCTTCTTTATTTACAAGCCATATCCTTTCCATCAGCCATACCAATGAAATGATAACAACATTTGAAAACAATAATTCAGCATAGGAAATCTTTTTGGTTGCAAGAGCATTAATAACGGAAATTCCGATCACAACAAAAAGAAAAGTCATTTCTTTAATAGGAATAGCATTGGTTCTATAGCGTATAATGCCGAAGATGGCAAAAAGTCCAAGAGCAAAACCAATTTCAAGTTTAACATTCTCAAGAAGATAGCAGAGTAAAAAAACTACTGTGCTGATCATTAGGTATGAAAATAAATAATCTTTCCGGTGACTTGCTTCGTAATATAGGTACTTAACAATAAATAAGATAACTAACAAATTAAAAGAAAACCTGATAATCAACTCTATAAATCCTTCACTATTAAATAGTTGAATACCAAATATATCTATTAAAAGTCTAGATTTAGATAGCATTTATTTTGAAATTTTAGCTGATAATAAAGAATAAATAAAGATAATTCTATTTTTGTAAATGCAATAAAGGTATAAAAAGGAGAAAACAGGGCATGAAGAAGTATCAATGTACAATATGTGGATTTGTTTATGATCCTGAGGAGGGTGATCCTGATAGCGGAATTTCCCCCGGTACACCATTCGAGGAAATACCTAATGATTGGCAATGTCCTGTTTGCGGGGTTTCAAAAAGCGAATTTGAACCAGTGGATTAATAAAATGGGTCCAGAGTATATTTCCTTATCAATCCTTATTCCAAAGTGTTTTTAAGAATATCAACCAATAAATCCCAGAATTTCTTTACACTCATAATTTCTAATCTTTCATCAGGACTATGTGCCCCTTTTATTGTTGGTCCAAAAGAAATCATATCAAGATCAGGGTATTTCTCTAAAAAAAGTCCGCATTCAAGCCCAGCATGAATGGCTCGCACATTCGGTAAAGTCTTAAATAACTTCTGATATGATTTTTTGGAAATGTTTAATATTTTTGAATCTAAATTAGGCTTCCATCCTGGATAACCAGTTGAATGAGTAATTTCAGCATTTCCCAGTTTAAAGACAGCACAAACCTGATTAGCGATGTCTGTTTTTGCTGAATTTACAGAACTACGCTGACTGGTGCTGACAACAATTTTATTTTCATCAATAAATTTAACAGATGCAAGATTTGTAGAGGTCTCCACCAAACCCTCCATTTCCCTGCTCCACCTGATTACACCATGAGGACAGGCATATATTGAATTCATTAATCTGAACTGGGACTTTTTATTGATCACATAATCTGGAATATCTGATTGGATCAGCTGTAAAGCGAGATTTGGTTCTGTTGATCTAAATTCATTTTTAACCTGAGCTGAAAATTTATTGAAATATTTCATCAAGTTCAGATACATTTCATTATGAATAGTGAAAATTGCACTTGCTTCACGTGGAATTGCGTTTCGAAGGTTACCCCCATCGAATCTAGACAATCGGATACCAAATTTTTTATTTGCATTCCAGATAAACCTATTTAAAATTTTATTTGAATTCCCTAATCCTTTATGAATATCATCTCCAGAATGTCCTCCTGTAAGTCCTCTAACATTTACCTCAAAAGGCATATACTGTGCAGGTATTTTCTTTGGTTTATAAGTAAATGTGGCTATAGTATCTACTCCTCCCGCACAACCTATAAAAAGTTCCCCTTCCTCCTCAGAATCAAGGTTCAGTAATATTTTACCAGAAATGAACCCCTGTCTTATAGAATTTGCACCTGTTAATCCAGTTTCTTCATCCACAGTGAAGAGACATTCCAAAGGTCCATGATCCAAGCTAACTGATGACAAAATTGCAAGTTGTGCTGCAATACCTATCCCATCATCTGCTCCAAGAGTTGTACCTTTAGCTCTAACCCAATCTTTATCTATATATATATCTATTTTATCCTTTTCAAAATCATGGATTATATCTGAGTTTTTCTCACCTACCATATCAAGATGAGATTGCAGGATTACAGTTTTATAATTTTCCCTTCCTGGAGTCGCAGACTTAGAAATTAAAACATTCCCTGCCTTATCTGTGTTACATTTCAGATTGTGTTTCAATGCAAATTCCTGAAGGTACTTCCTTATCTTTTCCTCTTTTTTTGATGGTCTTGGGATTTCACATATCTCTTCAAAATAAGTCCATATTTCTTTAGGCTCTAATCCACTAAGTTTTCTCATTTTATAATAAAATAATGTGTTTTGCAAAATACTGCATCTTAATACGATTTTCAAAATAAACTAAATGAAATTTTAAAGTGAGACAGACATTTACAATGAATAGAATACTGTTTCACTACTATTCATAATCTGGGATTCTAAAAAACAGAGAATTATTTTCTGAAGAGATTTTTAAGCCAAACAATAGTGACGATAATTGATCAGGGAATGCTTTTTATAGTTCTAGCTTTCTCTTTATCAGCTTTAGAACTGCATCCTTATATACCAAGTAATTTTTGGTCGTATACTTCACATATTCTTCAGGTGCATAATAGAAACCGTTATAAAAGCCTCCTTTGTACCCCAGGAATTTAAATAGTTTCCCATTCTGATCCATTACCAACCTGGTTATATACATTTCATGATCATCAGAGTTAATTTGATTATCAAATTTTTCCAGTTACAGCAATTGGGCCAAATTCTTTTCTTTGTTTTGCAAAATCATTAAAAAGATACTGTTAATATTTACTCCTAAGTGGCTATATAGTGCTGAATATTAATTAATTACCTTTAATTCCGTTCTTCGATTCAATGCTCTCCCTTGTTCAGTTTCATTTGTCTCCACTGGTTGGCTAGCCCCAAATCCTTTATAATTTAAGCGATCTGAAGCAACTCCATTCTCAATTAGATATTCTGTAACTGATTTTGCTCTTTTCTCAGATAATTCCAGATTATACGACTGACTCCCAATGCTATCTGTATACCCACTTATTTCGATTTTAACTGATGGATTAAGATTCAAAAAATCAATTATTTTTTTGAGCTCGACATGTGATTGAGGTAATAATTCCCAGGAATCAAAACCAAAGAAAATATTATTTAAAACAACTTTTTCACCCTGAAGTATAGGATTTAACGGAACATCCTTAATAAATGGGGCTGTTATTTCATGAATCCCAAGAAAAGAAAAATGTTCAGAATAGAAAAGGTATCCCGGTTTCGAAACATTTAATGCATAATCCCTGTTAACTGGTAAAGAGATGAGAAAATCACCTTCCCCAGGTGCAGAAGCAGATTCAACGATAGTTTCATCTGTTTCAAGGTCAATGAGTTGAAATAATGCCTCAAGACCCTTCCATGTTCGTGCATCATATACACGACCTTTCATATAAGAAACAGGTATTGGTCGAGCCTCGGGATATAATGGAAACATATAAATATCAAGCCCTTTATTTTTAATACGATCGGATGCAAAATAAGCCATATTACCCTCTGCATTTACAATCATTCCTAGTTCATTATTAAATGTATTTATCGGATAGCCAATATTATTTGAATTACCCCAGCTTCCATCTGATTTCATGCGTGAAAAAAAAATATCTCCTT
>CAZKMG010000120.1:0-10034 GCA_964553465.1 uncultured Bacteroidaceae bacterium | reverse complement strand
CATAATGAATCATTAAAATAGACCGTGGAAGGTTTAATGACCAGGCTGGTAATAGGATTCTTCCTCGTCTTATTATTTGAAAAGATGGTTTCAAGATTCAGATTCCCTTCATATCGTGGTTTTTGATATGAATTCCAGTTCAAGTTTAAATCTGCAGTGTCATTGGCAAGATTTGCCGTAATTTTTAGGTTATCAAGAGCGAGATCATTTATAAGTGTTAATCCTTTACTTGTTGAATTTACCTTTAGACCTTCAGGTGTGCTATAAGTTTTAATTATTAATTCTTTCCAGTCATTCCCTTTATAACTAAATAATGGGCAACTAACATTCAACTCGATATTTTTTTCTTTTGGATTATATAAACCATATATATGCGTTTTGTCAGCCAATCCATAATCAGGGAAGAAGAATGTGATTACCGGATGAATATTCTTTAACAGAAAATTAAAAGTAAAATTATTCATATCATTCTCCATCATGTTCATATAATCGTTATTAGCAAGTGTGGGAGAATAATTAGAGGCAAAATATTTAAATGAATGCATCAAATTACTGAATGTAATATTACCTTTTATTTCACCATCCAAAATATCTGAACGAATAATGATACTTTTAACATCTTCACTTGTTCCTGAATGTAGCACGAAATCGTACATTTGAACTTGTTGATCTTTGCTCCTGAAAAGTGAATTTACTAGATTAATTTCGCCATCCAGATCATCTAAAGTTTTTCCAGTAAAATTTGTTTTAAGCAGGAATGACATAAAAAATTCAGGGTCGGAATGTGTAATATTTAAAAAATAGGGTTTGGCGCTTATAACATTTGCTGTAAATGCAAATTCAGGTCTTGCACTTGCAAAATCGACTTTACCGAGAAATTCCATCTCAATATTCGGATCAATTATTTTAAAAGTACCATCAAAATTCTTATTCGAAAGTTTACCTGAAAGCTTTATGTTTCGGTAGTTATATTTAAATAATTCAAAACTATCAATAACTCCTTCCAGTCTTGCTTGAAGGTTATCTCCTGAAATAAATCCATTTATATTTGCAGACATACTTATTTTTCCCATTTTCTCTTCAGATTCGAGAAGTTTACCTAAATAAAAATCATTGGTTTTTAACTTTCCCTGAAAATGAATGAAATTTAAAGAATCTGGCATGAGAAGTATATCAGTAGATAATTTTCCAAGATTAGTTGAAAAACTACCATAAGCAACAAAATCATCAAGGTAACCTGTAAATTTTCCAGAATAAAAAATTCTACCCAGTTCTTTCATATATTGTGGCAATTTAATATGGGAAATGCCCATTTTCCCAGGGATTTTAAGCTTTTCAATGTCATCAGTTGTAGACTGTAGGTTCAATACATCCAGATTAATGAAAGTAGATTTTATATCTGGTAAACCGATTATTGTAATGTTTCCCTCCAGTGAAGTTTGATCAGAGTAGGAGAGGATAATTCTTTTTCCGAACAGATTACTTATCCGCCCATTGATCATTCCTGAAAACGTGTATTGTTCATCATACCCCTTAAGAGAAGGAGCGAAATATGATATATCCGTGAAACTGATAAGGGAGGAATTAAATGTAGTTTTTAATTCAACTTTATTTACAAAATCAGAAAAGTCCCTGAAATTATAGAAATCTAAATGTATAGAATCTGAAGAAATACTTGAATTAGGTGTTTGAATTGTGAGATGATCAAAATGCATCAGGTTCCTGGAAATATTCATTGTAGTATTCATCTTTTCAACAAGGAACCCACTCTTTTCAGATAAGGACATATCAGTGATTTTAAAAGCAACCACTCCCTCGATTACTGATAAATCATTTGCTCTGAAGTTTAAATCACTTATATTGATGTCTGAATAATTAATGCCTGAAGAATGAATAATTTTACTATTATTCCCGTAATGAAATCGTGAATTTTTCAAGACGATTTTATTAAAAAGTATTTCTGATTTTGTTGAATCTTTATTATCTGATTTCGTGAGTTCGTCAATAATGAATTTGAGATTTAAGGTCCCAGATGAATCAGTAATTAAATTAATATAAGAATTATCCATAATGATGCTACTGATAATGACCTCTTTTTTTGATCGATTAAAGCTGGATAGAATCCCAACCAACTTTTCAGCAAAAAGTAGCGTATCTCCTTGCTGATCCTCGATACAAAGATTTTTTAGCTGAATTCTATTGATGAATGAAAAACTTGCATTTTCAAGTGTGATATGCGTGTGCAGTTTTTCTGCTATTTTTGTTGCCACATATAGAGTAAGAAAATTCTGAACCCTTTTGTTTTGCATAAATAGTAATCCCACAGATGGAATGCTTATGCAAATCAAGATGATAATGATAAATATTTTGACTATTTTTTTGATAATATTGCAGTTTGCTTATTAACGTATAAAAAAGCAAAATAAGTTTAATTATTTGATTTTTAAAAAGTAAAATGAATATAACCATTCTTGGAATCGAATCATCTTGTGATGATACCGCTGTTGCCATTATACGGAATGGATATTTATTATCAAGTAAGATTGCTGATCAATCTGTCCATAAGGAGTACGGGGGGGTTGTCCCTGAACTTGCCTCCAGGGCACATATGCAAAATATTATCCCTGTAGTGCAGAGTGTATTTAAAAATTCAGGACTAAAACCTGATGATATCGATGCTATCGCCTTTACCCGTGGGCCAGGACTTTTAGGATCTTTACTTGTTGGAACATCATTTGCTAAAGGTTTTGCACTGGCACAGAATATACCGTTAATTGAAATTCACCATCTGCAGGCTCATATGCTTGTACATTTTATAAAATCTGAAAATCAATCAATTTCAGAGCCACCCTTTCCTTTTTTATGCCTTCTGGTTTCTGGAGGTCATACTCAATTAGTTATTGTGAATGGATACATGGATATGGAAGTTATTGGAAAAACTATTGATGATGCTGCAGGTGAAGCTTTTGACAAAACTGCCAAATTATTAGGACTGCCTTATCCTGGTGGTCCATATATTGACAAACTCTCTGAAAAAGGGGATGATACACGTTTTAAATTCAATAAACCAAAATTAAAAGGATTGGATTATAGTTTTAGTGGATTAAAAACCTCAGTTCTTTATTTTCTCAGGGATAGACTTAAAGAAGATCCAGCATTTATTGATAAAAATAAAAATGATTTGTGTGCTTCCATCCAAAAATCAATCACGGATATTCTGATGGATAAACTTTTACTGGCAGCAAACCAAACCGGAATTAAAAATATTGCCCTTGCTGGTGGTGTTTCAGCAAATTCAGGACTACGTAATAGATTGATAAATGATGCTAAGAAACAAAAATGGATTACCTTTATCCCAGAATTAAGATATACAACTGACAATGCTGCAATGATTGCTATAGCAGGGTTTTTTAAATACCAGAAAAGGATTTTTGCCCCACAAAGTATTGTGCCACAGGCAAGGATGAGTTATTAAAAGTAAATTCTGACTTAGTATAAAAACATGAATATTGGATAGGAACCAATGTACTCAGGTTCAGGATAAATACCAAATGATTTGCACAGTTTTCCCAATTAAGTTCTACAAAAATTCTTTTAAGAGTTAAAATAATTCATTCTGGTTTACTTTTGAAGGAAATCTTAGACATTTGTTCTTTTACATAAATAATTTAGCTTAAACTCATCCAATAAATAATTATATTCGCCATATTATGAGTTATTATTTAATGAATATATTAAATTGTGATTAATTTAGAATAAAGGATAATACCTTGGTTGAACTGATTTATATTGAAGGTACAGGACGAACTCCGGCAATTACACTTGATCCCAATGGCCTCATTAAAATGCAAGGACGATCGATTCCTGAGGATGCGTCTCTATTCTTTGATAAAATTATGGAGTGGGTGGAAGGTTATATTGCTCTTGGGAAGGACAATACCCGGATAGACCTTTACTTTGAATACCTTAATAGTGGAACTTCAAAATATGTACTTAAAATACTTAAGATTCTCAAGGAACATTCCAATACCGGCCGGAATCTGGTAGTGAACTGGTTTTATGAAGAGGGAGATGATGATATTCTGGAAAGGGGGGAATATTATTCATCTATTCTTGATCTTAAGATTAATCTAATTGAAACTGAATAATTCATCACTTTTAAAGCTCGATTAATATTATTTAAAAACCTAGTTATAGATCTTTTCAACTTAATTTTTGTTCTTTATAGATTAAAATAGGAATTACCTGGATTCATTTATTTTTTTGATCCAGTCCCTCGCATTCACAAAGGCCTCAATCCATGGCGTTACCTGATCATCTTTTCTTTCTCTAGGATATGTTCCGCATTGCCATGGTAAAAAAGATCTCTCCAAATGTGGCATCATGGCAAGATGACGACCATCGTCAGAACAAATTGCGGCTGCGGCAAAATCTGAACCGTTTGGATTTCCAGGATATGAGGAATAACTGAACTTCAGTGGTATGTTATAGTTTGATTCTTTACCAGGGAAATTAAAATGACCTTCTCCGTGTGCCACCCATATTCCAAGTCTGTATCCTTCGAGGCTTTTTAACATAATTGAATTATTCCGGCATACTTCGACATTTAAAAAAGATGATTCAAATTTATTTGAATCATTAAATTTCATTTCTGTTTTTTCCGGATGATCGGGGTTAATAAGGTCAAGCTGAATCATTAGTTGGCACCCATTGCAAACCCCAAGACTCAATGTATCATCCCTTTTATAAAAGTTTTCCAGTGCAACTCGCGCTTTATCATTATACCTGAATGCGCCTGCCCAACCTTTTGCAGACCCAAGCACATCGGAATTGGAAAAACCTCCAACGAAAACTATCATATTAAGTTCCTCAAGTTTTTCGCGTCCTGCTATCAGGTCGGTCATATGGACATCTTTAACGTCCATCCCAGCCAAATACATGGCATATGCCATCTCACGGTCCCCATTTACCCCCTTTTCGCGGATAATGGCAGCTTTTATATTACTTTTTTCCCTGCGATCAGGATTAATATTATACTGGGAAAAAAGACCCGTGAAATTTTTGAAAGTAAACTTTAACGGTTGTTTTTCATAATTCCTAAACCTTTTCAAAGCATGTTGCGCAGAGCATTGTCTGCGATCAAGAATAAAGGAGGTTTTGTACCACTTTTCCCGGCATTTGTCAATATTAAATTTATAATCTGTATTACCAGTCTTGATCTTTAGTATTCTGGAAGTAGATGGCCTGCCGATTATTATAAAACTTACAGAAAATGAGTTTAAAATAGATTCAACTTTATCAAGTTCTTTGGTTTGAATAATGATTCCCGGATTTTCTGCAAATAATAACTTTACAGGATCTTTTTCAGGAAACATGGATAGGTCAATTTCGATACCTCCAGAAAGGTTGGCGAAATTCATTTCAAGCAGTGTTGTAATCATTCCCCCCGCTGAAATATCATGTCCGGCAAGTAATAAACCTTTTTCAATCAATACCTGGACTGCATTGAATGCATTAACGAAATATTTTGGATCTTTCACAGTTGGAGCTTCTGACCCGAGGTAGTTCAATATCTGAGAAAAGCTGCTACCCCCAAGCTTCAACTCATCCCTGGTAAAATCCAGGTAAATAAGAGAAGAGTCAATGTCATGGATAATTACAGGTTCAATAATTTTCCTGATATCGTTTACTTCGGCTGCTGCGGAAATAATCACTGTTCCAGGTGAGTAAACTACTTCATCTTTGTATTTTTGCGTCATAGAAAGGGAATCCTTTCCTGTAGGGATATTTATACCAATCGCTATTGCAAAATCGCTTGCAGCTTTCACTGCATCGTAAAGTCTTGCATCTTCTCCAGGATTTCGACATGGCCACATCCAGTTTGCTGAAAGAGAAACACTTTTAATTTTATCAGAAAGAGGAGCCCATATAATATTCGTTAGGGCTTCTGCAATAGAAAGGACAGACCCAGCTTTAGGATCAATTAATCCGGCAGCCGGTGCGTGTCCCAGCGAGGTAGCAATACCTTTAATACCGCGATAATCCAGGGAAACTGCACCCAGGTTATTCAACGGTAGTTGTAATTCACCTGCACATTGCTGCTTGGCTATTTTGCCAGTTACAGATCTGTCAACTTTATTTGTCAACCAATCCTTGCAAGCCACACCTTCTAACTGGAGAACTTTTTCCACATATATCGGTATATTCTTGAGATCGTAATCCACTTCTTTAAACCTGGATAATTCAGAATGGTCCTCCATAATTGTTTGAGGGGGATTACCAAAGAGATCAATTATATCCAAATCAATTGGTTTTTCAGAAGTTATCGGGTTTTCAACAATAAAATGATGATCACCAGTTACTTCTCCAATAATATACATTGGAGCCCTTTCTCTTATTGCTATTTTTTGCAGTTGACTTATATCCATTTTTTTAATCACAAGGCCCATCCTTTCCTGTGATTCATTACCGATAATTTCCTTCGCGGATAAAGTATTATCACCAACAGGTAACATGGATAAATCAATTTTTCCACCTGTTGCTTCAACCAATTCAGAGAGACAATTAAGGTGACCTCCTGCACCATGATCATGAATTGAAATGATAATATTATTCCTTGACTCAGAGATAGCACGGATAGCGTTAAAAATCCTTTTCTGCATCTCAGGATTTGCTCTTTGAACAGCATTCAGTTCAATATGATTGTCAAATAAACCGGTCGCCACTGAAGAAACTGCCCCACCGCCCATACCAATTCTGTAATTATCACCTCCTAAAAGGACAACTGTATCACCGGATTGCGGTATTTCTTTAACACTGTCAGCCTTCTTGCCAAATCCAATTCCTCCTGCAAGCATTATTACTTTATCATATCCATATTTTTTCAGGTTTTCAACGTGTTCAAATGTCAGCAAACTACCACAGATTAAGGGCTGACCAAATTTATTTCCAAAATCGCTTGCTCCATTGGAAGCCTTTATCAGAATATCTTCTGGTGTTTGATAAAGCCATTCCCTTGGATCGATTGATATCTCCCAATCCCGGGGGGGGTCGGGACGAGGATATGAGGTCATGTAAACTGCTGTACCAGCCAAAGGGATGGCACCCTTTCCTCCGCCTATACGATCACGAATCTCTCCCCCTGTACCAGTAGATGCACCATTAAATGGCTCAACAGTTGTCGGGAAATTATGTGTTTCAGCTTTGAGGGAAATAACTGTTTCAATATCAGTAAGCATAAAATAATCAGGTCTATCCTGGTTTGCAGGAGCAAATTGTTCGATAATAGGACCTGTCATAAAAGCACAGTTATCTATATAGGCAGACACAATATTGTTTGGGTGTGTAAGTGTAGTCTTACGGATTAGTGTAAAAAGGTCTGATTGTTTCTTAATACCATCAATAATAAAAGTTCCGTTAAAAATTTTATGTCTGCAATGTTCAGAGTTGACTTGTGAAAATCCAAATACCTCGCTATCAGTCAGTTTACGGCCTAATCTGCGACTAAGATCTTCAAGATACAAAATTTCTTCCGGTGAAAGTGCCAACCCTTCTTTTTGATTATATTCAGAAATACTATCAATAAAATAGACTGTCACAGGGTCTCTGTCCAGTTTGAAAATTTCTTGATTCAGTCCAATGTAAACAGTTTGAAGCATTGGATCATAAATACATCTGGGATCATTAACTTCTTTAAATTCTTCAATCCTAATAATTCCATTAATACCCATATTTTGGGTTATTTCAACCGCATTTGTGCTCCACGGAGTAATCATTTCTTTCCTTGGACCAATAAAATATCCGGACAGCTTATCACTGTTAACAAGTGTTGCCTCAGTGAAGAGCCAGATAAGCTTGTTGAGATCTATGGTTTCTAATTTAATAGGGGAATCAACAGCGATGAATTTATTGTTTTGGGTCTTAAAGAAAATTACCATGAAATGCAATTAATAATTTGTAAGATAAAGAATATCAAATATTTAAAATTATTTGACCAGGCAAAAAATACAATACAAATATAGAATATATGCTTAGATTTATTTAGGTAATTAACTAAAAGGATTAACAAATAAAGCCGATATGATGTTAATATTTTCCTTTTAAATGGATATCTTCTCTTTTCACAGTGGGAATAAATTATTCTTATCGAGATTTGAATTTTGTTGACTCACCTTCTCCTTTAATATTTTCATCGCTAAGAAAGTTATACAATATTTCTTCACGTGACAAGGATTTGAGAATTCATATTTGATAAGAAAAAGTTAGAAATAGCATTAACTAAATTATAAATAATGAAGCTTATTCCTAAATATTCTTATGAAAGGATTAATTTTGCAGAAAAATTGCCTCATTAGCTCAGTGGTAGAGCAGCTGATTCGTAATCAGCAGGTCGTGGGTTCAACTCCCATGTGAGGCTCGATTAATTGAGCTTTCAATTTTGGACTTTTGTACTATGAAGCTAAAGATATTTGGTTTCTTTCAGCATGCAAGATATAATTTAACATATACAAATACTGATTATTAGCTCTATCTTATATAATTTTATTACTAAACCTTGTTCAAATGTTAGGGGACATTCTTGTAATACATGATAAACATATTGCTGTTGCTGAAGCAATAGCAAGAAAAATACTCAAGGAAACAGATAAATTGCCTAAATCATACAAATATATAGTTGGCATTTCAGGTGAAACCGGTTCTGGTAAATCTGAAGTATCGCATTCTATTGCTGTTTTGCTAAAAAAAGAGCATTTACGGATAAAAATATTGCATTCTGGCAACTATTATAAAGTGTCTCCACTTCTATTAACTGAATGGCGAAAGACAGAAGGTATTGATTCTGTGGGTATTGATGAATATGATTGGAATCTGCTTAATCGTAACATTCGGGATTTCAAAGAAGACAGGGAATCTATGTTACCTATAATAGATATAGTGCCAGAGCAGGTTGATAAATTAATTACTGATTTTAAAAAAATTGATTTATTAATTATAACCGGTCTTTATGCAATTAAAGCTGATGGTATAGATTTGAGAGTGTTTATCGACCTGAATTTAAAGGAATCAAATCTTACTGAAAGAACCGTTACCCGAGATAAATTAGATGAATTTAATCAGCAAGTGCTTGAAAAAGAGCATCAAAATTTACAATCCCTTAAACCTCTTGCTGAGCTTATTATAAATAAAGGGTATCAAGTGGTAGAAGCTAAAACAGGAGAATCATTAATGGAATGATTTAAAAAAATAATCAATCAACTGGGCAAAGTAAAATAAAGAAGAGTCTTAATAAAAATGAATAAAAATCCAAGCTATTCATATTTCAACCTCACATCCAATATTCCCCCTTTTACAATCCAGCAATCTGTATCACAGACATCCGTTACATGGCGCGTTACAAAATTATCCCCATCCACTGCAATTAGGGTTTTACCATTTTTAGTTTTGTAGGTTGCTTTAATCGAATAGTACTCATTGACTGGTGAATACAAATAATATTTCCCATCCGGATAATTTTGAACAGAGGCTGTATCAATCCATTCCACATTTCCTTCCTCCACTTTCCCTTTATAAAATATAAGGGGTATACTATCATTCAAGTCATTAAAAGTGAGTTTAACAATCAGATCAGCACTATCGGGCTTTGAGCTGTAACAATCAGCGCAGTTAACATCAAAACTAAAATTACCTTTCTGGCAAGAAAACGAGATGATATAAAAAATAATTATTGATGCTATAATTAAATATTTTTTCATTAATTAACAGAATAAATTAGTTAAGCCATTCAATTCTTTTATTAATCATTCTTTGCTTAGTGCGATTGAAATTAATTGACAGTAGTACAGTAATTCTGCCTGGATTAATTTCAGGGGTTTTAAAATCCTGGTAATTATAGTTGACATGAATTCCAAATGCAGATTTTTTTAAATACCATCCAAGAAATGGAGAGGTGAAAATCCGGGTATCAGGTTTTAGTGTGCTTCCCCTATAATTTCCAAATGTCAAAATTTCCCTTACACCAATACATGGACCGGATT
>CAZKMG010000119.1:0-10109 GCA_964553465.1 uncultured Bacteroidaceae bacterium | reverse complement strand
TTGGTATAGCACAGATCAGGCTAAATATTACAATGACTTTGTTCATAATTATTTATATTTAGTAATAATATTCAAAAATAGTCGATACTGTAAAATTAATAAAAAGCAGTGAATTAATCTTCCAATAATATTATCTAACTCAAAAATCATACCCTAATTCAATTTTATTAATATAAATCAAGCCCTAATTGATTATGAATTGTTTCGACCCTTCATTAGAATGATCCCGAAAGCATGTAATCTTTAGTATTACATATCAGGGATGAATAAAAAAAATACCCTGGTCGGTTTGTTTCGATTTTACGCATTAAATGCAAAACGGGAGTTCCCTGTTTGATCTGAAGAAATTCCGCAACTTTTACACCCGCCCTGATTGCTTTAAATTTTTGTTCTCCTCCCCGGACTTCAACTTGATAATGTTTACGTAATATTTCGAAGAGGGATTTATTCTCAATATTACGGTTACAAAACCTTGGCAGGTTAAGGTTAGGCAAATAATTAATATCATAAAAAACCGGCCTGTCATTCACTAATCTCAATCGTTCCATTTTTATACATCCAAATTCAATTTCTCTATCTGTCAGTTCGAAAAAGAAAAGCTCATCCCAGTTCTGGACCCTGGGCTTAGATATGATCTTTGTAAGCAGGTTTTTCTTGCCTACAGCAGAAGTCGTACCATAAATTGATAAAATGCCAATTTCTTTCGGAGGTTTGCAAATAATGCTTCCTTTTCCCTGATGCTTTTTAATATATCCCTCATTTACCAGGGCATCAAGTGCGTGTCTTACTGTAGGTCTCGTCAGATTGTTCAGAAGACAAAGCTCATTCTCACTTGGCAATAAATCGCCCTCCTTATAAACATTATCCTCAATCTGCTTTCTTAGTTGTTCGTATAATTTCCTGTAGAGTGGAATAGCCATTATCTGAAAATAAAGAGAGATCTGAATATAAAAAAATATTGAATCACTTGTATATACAAGTTTTTTATAATACCTTTGTATATGAAATTATAAATATATTATAGTATTGATTGACAAATATATAAATAATTTTTAAGATTTAGTTGTAATTACATGTAATAATTACATGTTAATATAGTTTTTTCATCCAGTAAATCTAATTTTCTATGGCTAAACCTGTAATTATGCCACGCCTTGGACAGTCTGTGGAAAGTTGCATTATCGCACAGTGGGTAAAGAAGAAAGGGGATAAAGTGAATAAAGGAGATGTTTTGTTATCCTATGAAACTGATAAAGCTTCCTTTGATCTTGAAGCTGAAGAAGAGGGAACATTGCTGGAAGTATTCTATTTCGAAGGGGAAGAAGCACCAGTTTTAGGAAATATTGCTGTAATTGGTGCTCAGGGTGAATCTGTTGATGAATTTCGTCCATCAGGTGGAGGGAATATTGAAAAAACTGAGCCAGCTTTATCCTCTCCTCAGGAAGATATTGCTCTCTCTGAAGACTTATCTGAGGTAAATGTTTCTACTGATTTGAAGGGGGATGCTTCTTCCAAAATTTACATTTCACCCCGAGCGAGGAAACTTGCAGATAAATTAGGAATTTACTATGATTCTATTAAAGGAACAGGGCCTCAGGGAAGAATTATCGAAAGGGATATAGAAGCTGCCGCAAAGGTTATGCCTAGACTCACACCAACCTCTGGGCTTATTATAAAGGAGACAAAACTTACACCTTCCTCAGCTGGTTCAGGCATAGGTGGGAGAATTATTGAACAGGATCTTTTATATCCTTCTGCTATCACCGATGATGTGGAGATTGTGAAACTTTCAAATATCAGAAAACTTATCGCAAAGGGGATGTTTAATTCTTTGCATAATTCCGCGCAACTTACCCATCATATGGGCGCTGATGCCAGGAATATCCTTGCATTGCGTGAAGAAATTAAAAATAAGATAAAGGATGGAACGTTAAAGGAAAACATCACTATCAACGATATGGTATGTTTTGCGGTAATAAAAGCCCTTAAACAAAATCCTAATGCAAATGCACATTTTCTGGGAGATTCAGTGAAGCTTTTTAAAAATGTCCACCTTGGTTTTGCCGTTGATACTGAACGTGGTCTGATCGTCCCTGTTGCAAAAAATGCCGACAGGCTTTCTCTTGCCGGATTATCAGACAGACTTAAAGAGTTGGCTTTAATATGTAAGACTGGAAATATTGATCCTGATTTGATTTCCTCTGAAGCAGCATCATTTACAGTTTCAAACCTCGGCGCATATGGAGTTGAAATGTTTACTCCTGTTATCAACCTTCCCCAGGTAGGTATTCTTGGAGTAAATACAATTATTTCCCGTCCTGCAGATCTGGGAAACGGAGTTTTTGGTTTTATCCCGTACATTGGGCTTTCTCTTACATACGACCATAGGGCCATTGATGGAGGCCCGGCTTCTGTATTCCTGAAGACCATTAAAACGGAAATAGAAAATTTTCCTTCATCCTTATCACAACTATAAAAATTCCAATATGTACGATCTGGGTATAATCGGTGCCGGCCCTGCCGGATATGTCGCGGCTGAAAGAGCCGGTAATAAAGGATTAAAAACAGTATTATTCGATGAGAAATATCTTGGAGGGGTTTGCCTAAATGAAGGGTGTATTCCTACTAAAACTCTCCTTTTTTCGGCAAAACTTTTTGAATATGCCAAACACAGTAAGAAATACGGTATACTATCGGAAAATATTTCATGTGACTACAAAATTCTGAAAGATAGAAAGGAAAAGGTCGTTAAAACTCTTGTTTCAGGGGTTGCTGCGAAAATGAAAAAAAACAAGGTAGAGGTAATCATGTCGCGTGCAATTATTACAGCCAGGACATCCGAAGGTATAATCATAACTGCAGGGGAGAAAGAGTTTTTGTTTAAAAATATTCTTATTGCTACAGGTTCAGAAGCATTGATTCCTCCCATTCCAGGACTTGACAGAAAAGAAATCCTTACAAGCAGTGAGATTCTGAATATTGAATCTATCCCTGAAGAGATTGTTATTATAGGAGGAGGAGTAATCGGAATGGAATTTGCCAATTTGTTTAATTCCCTTGGCACCAGGGTTACAGTCATCGAGATGCTGGGAGAAATTCTGGGAGGTATGGATGAGGATTGTGCAGCTTTACTCAGAAAGGATTTGGGAAAAAGGGGGATGATGATCCATACAAGTTCGAAGGTCACAAACATTCACAAGAAAAAAGTTGTCTTCGAAGTAAATGGGAAAGAACAGTTTATTGAAAGTAATCATATCCTTGTCGCTGCAGGAAGAAAGCCTGTGCTTTCAGGTTTCGGACTGGAAAAGCTGGGCGTTGAATTATTCAGGGGAGGTGTGAAGATTGATCAGAACTGCAGGACAAATCTCCCGAATGTTTATGCAGCTGGCGATGTGACAGGCTTCTCGTTGCTCGCACATACGGCAAGTCGCGAAGCGGAAGTTGCCATCAATCATCTTCTTGGTATTAAAGATACGATGCGTTATAATGCCATACCGGCTGTAGTATACACAAATCCGGAAGTTGCAGGTGTAGGTCTTACGGAGCAAGAGGCAAAAAATAAACAAATTAAATATAAAGTAAGAACTTTGCCAATGGCTTTTTCCGGAAGATTCATTGCAGAGAATGAAGGTAAACAGGGACTTTGCAAAGTACTTGTGGGTGAAAAGTATGAAGAAATCCTGGGTGTTCACATGATTGGAAATCCAGCCTCTGAAATGATTTTTGGCGCTGCGATGGCAATTGAAGCCCAACTTCGTTTAAAAGACTTGAAAGAATTAGTATTTCCGCACCCAACAGTCAGCGAAATATTGAAAGAAACTTTTTTTGAATTTTGATAAATTTTGATTCATAATAATATTAATCATGCCAAAAACACAATTTTTAGATCCGCTGGTAGTAAGGAAACCATCATTTCTCGAGTTTGGAAAAATACCCCTTAATCAGTATAATAAAACTCTTAAAGAGGAGAGATCAAACTATTCCGATGATGATTTTATAAGGATATACAGGGATATGTGTATCATCAGGGAATTTGAAACCATGCTTAACCTCATTAAAACACAGGGTGAATACCAGGGAATTCCTTATGATCACCCGGGTCCTGCACATCTTTCCACTGGACAGGAAGCCTCAGCAGTAGGGATGGCTTATAATTTAAACATCTTTGATTACATATTCGGATCCCATCGAAGCCATGGAGAAATCCTTGCCAAAGGACTGTCTGCTATCCATAAACTAAAAGAAAATGAATTAGTAAAAATTATGGAAAATTTTATGGGAGGGAGCACCTTGAGGGTTGTTCAGCAAGGGTTTAAAGGAAATGGCAAAGACCTGGCAGTCAAATTTTTAATTTATGGTACCCTGGCCGAGATTTTTGCCCGTGAATATGGATTTAATAAAGGGCTGGGAGGGTCAATGCATGCCTTTTTCACACCATTCGGCGTATATCCAAATAACGCAATAGTTGGCGGATCTGGAGATATAGCGGTCGGAGCTGCGTTGTTTAAGAAAATAAATAATAAGCCTGGAATAGTAGTAGCCAATATTGGTGATGCATCCGCCGGTTGCGGGCCGGTCTGGGAGGGGATATCCTTTGCCTCTATGGACCAGTTTCGTACACTCTGGCCTGAAGATAAAAAAGGTGGGTTACCCATTATTTTTAATTTCATGAATAACCTCTATGGCATGGGGGGACAAACTTGTGGTGAGACTATGGGCTATGGGGTACTCGCCCGTCTGGGTGCAGGTGTAAATCCGGAAATGATGCATGCAGAGCGCGTTGATGGACTTAATCCTCTCGCTGTAATTGACGCTTTTAGTCGAAAGATAAAAGTTTTACAAGATAAGAAAGGCCCAGTTCTTTTAGACACGCTTACTTACCGTTTCAGTGGACATTCACCATCCGATGCTTCATCCTACAGGACAAAAGAAGAACTGGAAGCATGGATGGAATTTGATTCCATTAAAACTTTTGGGAATGAGCTGTCAGAAAGCGGTATAATTGAAAGAAACTTATTAGATCAGATACGGGAATCCATTAGTATAAATATGAAAGAAATTTATCTACTGGCTATTAATGACAAAATTTCACCGCGCATTGATATGGAAAAAAATCCTGAGGCTATTGCTGAAATGATGTTTTCCAATCAATCTGTTGAAAAAATGGAAGACCGTAATCCGGATGTCCTGATGCCTTATGAGGAGAATCCACGGATTATGCAATTGACAAAAAAAGAAAGGTTTGGTATTGACTCGAGCGGTAAACCTCATTCTTCAGCAAGAGTGTACCAGTTAAGAGATGGAATTTTCGAGGCTATCCTTGATCGGTATTATAAGGACCCTACCTTGGTCGCTTATGGAGAGGAAAACAGGGACTGGGGTGGTGCTTTTGCCGTTTACCGTGGTCTGACAGAGGCTTTACCTTATCACCGTTTATTTAATTCCCCAATATCTGAAGGTGCTATAGTTGGAACGGCAATTGGATATGGAATGGCTGGTGGAAGAGTTATAGCAGAAATTATGTACTGTGATTTCCTTGGAAGGTCAGGGGATGAAGTATTTAACCAGCTCCCAAAATGGCAGGCAATGAGTGGTAATCTTATTAAAATGCCTGTAGTTGTGAGAGTATCCGTAGGAAGTAAATACGGAGCCCAGCATTCTCAGGACTGGTCTTCACTTGTTGCTCATATTCCAGGTTTAAAAGTATGTTTTCCAGCTACTCCATATGACTCCAAAGGACTTATGAATAGTGCTTTACAGGGTACTGACCCAGTAATATTCTTCGAAAGTCAAAGGCTATATGGATATGGTGAACTCTTCCATAAGGAAGGAGTGCCTGCAGGATATTATGAAATCCCGTTTGGAGAACCTGATATAAAACGTGATGGAGAAGACATTACCATTCTTACTATAGGATCAACCCTTTATACAGTTATTGATGCAGCTAAAATACTGGAGGAAAAGTATGGAATGAAGGCAGAGATAATAGATGCACGTTCCCTGGTCCCATTTAATTATGAACCGGTTATTGAGTCAGTAAAAAAGACTGGAAGGATAGTTCTTTCCAGCGATGCATCAGCAAGGGGATCATTCCTGAATGAAATGGCCCAGACCATTTCAGAACTTGCCTTCGATTACCTGGATGCCCCTCCTGTAATTGTTGGCGCCCGAAACTGGATAATCCCGGCTTATGAGTTTGAAAAATATTTCTTCCCACAATCTGAATGGATATTAGATGCAATTCATGAAAAAATTGTACCACTTAAAGGTCATGTTGTAAAAACAAACTTTACCAATAACGAGAAAATACGAAGAAATAAACAAGGAATTTGATTCCGCTTGAATTATTCATATACACTGGCAATTTCTTGCAATCAATAAAAGCCTTTTGTAATTAAAATATTTTATTACGAAGGTTGGGATAAGGAAAACTATTGGGAAAATAATTAAATAGAATCATGGTCTAATTGTCCGGTATGCATAAGCAATGCTGATATTCCGGATAAATGTTCTAATTTTGTCCGTTAAAAAATATCTGATGAATCTGAACGAATAAATATATTTAATATGAATACTGCAGCTTTGGTTAATAATCATCTTCATACTCCATACTCATTCAGCGCTTTCGACTCAATTGAGCAAATCTTCCGGATGGCAAAAAATGAAAATGTAATTTCGGTAGGTATCAATGATTTTTACACTGCAGATGGGTATGAAGAATTCAATCATTTCGCCAGTAAGTATAAGATTTATCCGACTTTTAATATTGAATTTATTGGTCTTGTTAAGGATTTCCAGGATAATGGGATCAGGGTGAACGATCCCAATAATCCGGGCAGGATATACTTTTCCGGTAAAGCATTGAAGTTTCCTTTTTTTCTTCCTGAAAAACAGCATCAGAATCTGGTTTCAGTCCAGGATGAAAGTCAGCGTCAGATAAAGGAAATGATAGTTAAGGCCAATGAATTTTTTAGCCGGGTAGGAGTTGATTTATTTCTTGATTATCAAGAAATTAAAAATCTATATGCAAGGAATTTCGTTCGCGAAAGACATCTTGCCAAGGCAATTTATCACATGATAATTAAAAAAAGCCAGGGAGATTCACTCAAGGCAGTTGCCCTTTTCACAAAGATTTATTCAGGAAGTGCTCCAGTATCAGATCCATCAGATATGGCCGCAGCTGAAAATGAGATCAGGTCAAAATTACTGAAAACAGGAGGCCCTGCCTTTGTCCCTGAAGATGAGTCAGCTTTCCTGTCTATTCCGCAAATCATTGATATTATCTTAGCTGCAGGTGGTATTCCCTGCTATCCTACATTATTGGATGATGCAAAAGGAAATTTTACTGAATTTGAAAAGGACTGGGAAAAGATGTACTCATATTTAAGGGAATGGAAAGTAGGTTGTATTGAACTGATTCCTAATCGAAACAATCTTGATATATTACAGAAATTTGTGCGTTTTAATAGAAGTAAAAATATGGTTGTTGCCCTTGGTACTGAGCATAATGCCCCGGATATGATCCCCATCATACCTTCATGCCGGGGTAGCGTTCCACTTACTGAGGAATTAAATGCCGTTTCTTTCGAAGCTTCATGTATTTTTGCTGCTCATCAGCATTATACAGCTTTAGGACAGGAAGGGTTTCTTGACATAAATGGAAATCCCATGACCGTAAAACTTGCAAAATTGAAAGATTTCGGAAAATCAGTGATCGAAAATTACATTATAAAATAATTATCGGGTAAAAATTATTAATTCATTGCATAGCTTAAAATGAAAAGCCAGTTAAAAGATCTCGTAAACATATCAAATAAATTTGGAACGCCTGATTTTGCTATTGCGGGTGGAGGTAACACCTCTTATAAAAATGAAGAATATATTTGGGTAAAAGCCAGTGGAACAAAGCTCAGTACAATAAAGGAAGAAGGGTTCGTGCAGTTATACCGGTCAAAGCTCCGTGTAATTCCTGACAGTAATTATAGCCAGGATTCGGATGTCCGTGAAAGTCAGGTAAAAAGCGATTTATATAAAAGTATAGTATCCACCGAAACTACATTACGACCCTCCGTCGAAACTTCAATTCACGATCTTATTCATTACTCCTTCGTTGTTCATACGCATCCTTCCCTGATTAATGGAGTGTCATGCAGCAATAATGCAAGTATGGCATTTAAAGAGCTTTTTGATGACAGGGCAATATTTATTCCATATACGAATCCAGGATATACACTTTTTAAAAAAATTGAAAAACTGATTCTTGATTACAGGAGTAAGCATTCATTCGATCCAAATATAATTCTCCTGGAAAACCATGGTATTTTTGTGAGTGCAAATTCAACACAGGAAATTGAGATGATTTACGCTGAAATAGTTAAAGTCATTAAATCGAAACTAAAGCATCATTTGCCATCAGGCGAGGTCATGCCTGATAAAAGAATTACTGGCATTCTGCCTGGAATAAAAGCAATTTTTTCTAATGAATCCCCAAAAATCTTAAAATTCCGCACCAGTGCTTTAATAAAACATTTTACTGATGAATCAACAGGGTTTTTAAAGATTAATGGCCCGTTTACGCCGGATATTATTGTTTATTGCAAAGCCTCCTATTTATTCATTGACCTGGCTCCTGATACACCGGCGGATACGTATTTATCTCATGTTAAAGAGAAATATAAAGAATTTGTAAAAGTCAAGAAACATCAGCCAAAAGTAATCATTTTGAAGGGTATTGGATTGGTAGCTGCAGAAGATACCTATACATCTGCTGAAACTGTGATGGATGTTTTTGAAGATATGATGAAGATCAGTTATTATTCAGGGAATTTTGGCGGGCCTAAATTCATGAGCTATGAACATATAAGTTTTATTGATAACTGGGAGGTGGAGAATTATCGCAGACAGGTCTCGGCAGGATCAGGAACCAGAGGTCGTGTTCATGGTAAGACAGCAATAGTTACCGGAGGTGCTCAGGGTTTTGGCGAAGGGATTGTGAAAGACCTGTTTAACGAAGGGGCGAATGTTGTAATTGCAGATATTAAGGTACATGAAGGCACGGTGCTTGCTGAATCATTGAATAAAACAGGAAAGAAGAACAGGGTACAATTTACACATACTGATGTGACTGATGTTAAATCGCTAGAGAACTTGGTCCTTGAAACAGTCAGTAATTTCGGCGGTTTAGATATTGCCATCAGCAACGCCGGAATACTCAGAGCAGGTAGTATTGAAGAGATGACCATAGAAAGTTTTGAACTCATAACAAAAATTAATTATTCTGCTTATTTTATGGTAATAAAAGCAGTAACTCCCGTATTAAAGCTGCAAACAAAATACCAGCCAGGTGTGTTTACTGATATAATACAGATCAATTCAAAATCCGGATTGCGTGGAAGCAACAAAAATTTCGCTTATGCAGGGGGTAAATTTGGTGGTTTGGGGTTGACACAATCATTTGCGCTGGAGCTTATGCCCTATCAAATTAAAGTCAATTCAATTTGTCCGGGTAATTTTTTCGATGGTCCGTTGTGGGCAGACCCTGAAAATGGGCTATTTGTTCAATACCTGAAGACGGGTAAGGTTCCGGGTGCAAAAACCATAGAGGATGTCAAAAAATATTATGAATCTCAGGTACCCGCAAATCGTGGTTGCCGAGTGGATGATGTGATGAAGGCAATTTATTATGTAATTGACCAGGAATACGAGACCGGACAGGCTATCCCTGTAACAGGAGGGCAGATTATGCTGGCATAAATACTGGTATTAATATTAGAAACAAAATATTAGCTGATCAATATATTATCAGATTTATATAATGATTTTAGGGAAGTAACACATAAACGATTATTTATAAATGAAAACTAAAGCAGTAAGAATATATGGTAAGGATGATTTAAGGTTGGAGGAGTTTGAATTGCCTCCTATGGGTGATGATGAAATACTCGCTCATGTTTATTCCGATAGCATCTGCATGTCAACATATAAAGCATTAAAGCAAGGTCCGGAGCATAAAAGGATCCCTGATGATGTCCATATTAATCCTACTATTATCGGTCATGAATTCGCTGGTGAGATTGTCGAGGTGGGAAATAAATGGAAAAGTAAATTCA
>CAZKMG010000118.1:0-10138 GCA_964553465.1 uncultured Bacteroidaceae bacterium | reverse complement strand
CATAAAATAATAATTCCTTGCAAAGGAATATTTAACTTACCTGATATAAGCCATAAGAATAACACTATCCCACCCATAATGTTAATGCTTATTGCTCCCCCCAGTCCCAAACCAATGAATTGATCCTTTCTTTTATATTCAATAATCAAAGCTATACCAATCCCAAAGAGTACAGCACCTAATATATTCGGATAAAAGTTCATATCTGTTTCTGGTAATCCAAAAAATTCTACCACTGGTTCCGAATATGCCATAAGAATTATACCTAGTAGTAAATTTATTGTTGAGTCAATCAGAATAAATATTTTCCCATGTTTCATTTTGTATCATTTTTATATGAATATCCACAGTCAAATGTATGTAAAGCATACGAAAAATATTATCTGCCTGAGCAAGGTGTGATTATAATCCTCTTTGTTGCCAGTGAATTTCAAATCTTGCCATTGGACGAAACCTTCCATAGACATTTTATTGTACGTTGGTTATTTTTATCTTATTCATTCAGTTCTTTTATCTTTCGTCCTTTTATTAAAAGCCAGAAAATAAGAACTACTTCACCAATAAATGTAAACATGGAAATACTTATATTGTAATGAGAAGAAAGAAGTTTCCCGAATCCATCGATCAAGTAGCCCAATGATGCAAGTATAATAAGAATCCCTAAAATCTTCCGCATATATCCAGCTTTAAATACCAAATATCCAAGTAACAATAAATGAACACCAAAAATAATTAATCCAAATTCCCAGCCAGAAGTAAAGGTGTTGAGTGACAACATCACCTGCGCCTGTAGTTGATCCGATTCAAAGACAGTTAAATAGTCTGCTCCGCTCAGAAGTTGCAAAACATGAATGAGATAAATCAATATAACGCCCAACAAAGTTGCATAAACTATCCTGAACCAGGCTGTAAGAAGGGACAAACTCTTGTTCACCGGTGTCAGAAAAACATACAATGCCCATGCTACAATTATATCAAGCACAGACACAATAAGAAAACAGCAAATTCCAATGCGAAATTGTCCTTCGGAAGCTACAATATTGCTTACAGTCTTCGCGGCATTATCTGGTACAATTAGTCCTTTTAAAATTGAAAAATTTGCAATTGGTGCCAGTATAGCCATAGCTAATAGTCCAATTGCCGCGATGATTGCCGATTTACTTAATGATACATCAGCAATACGATTAGGTATTTTGTTTGAGTTCATATTTTTATATGTAAAATTTTACGGAAAAACTATTCAGCAATTTAGTTTACCGGAATTTTTTTATTTTCAATCCATTTCCAAGCATAGATGACAATAAAAGAAGTGCAGGCAATTTCAACGATTGCAAAAAACAAATAATAAAGAGTCGGAGTCCCAACAAAAAGTGTCAGTACCATTACAATAGTTTTAAACGAACCTGATATAATATTTGCCCACCTGTTAGCTTTGTAATTCAATATTCTTGACAATAAAACCATCGCAATCGGAATTTCCATCAATAGTGCAGCACTTAATAAAAACCCTCCATTCATATCCATTCCATTTACAGTTCCTGTAAGATATTGCTTTAGTAAATCCGCATCCATTAAGCCCATTAAATCGCAATACAGGTAATTTAAGGTTACAAATATCCATAATGTGGAGAGTATTACTTTTTTGTCCAATTTTTCTGTGTACATAGTTTGACTTTTTATAGTAAACAACGATAGGCAATAAAGGAAGTCAACTTTACTGAGAATACAGAGGCCGGGAGACAATATCCTGGAATCGGGGTACAAAGTTTCTGAGGCTGCAATAAGCGAAGCATGGTGCATTTTTTGCCGTCGAGAAAGAAAGGTAATGGGGTAGAAGAGGTTCGCGGTACAAAGCTCGTTAAGTATTCGGGACCTATCACAATGCAGTTATTTTATTTTGAGTAATGGTGCGCTCGCTGCTAAAGTTAACATTTTTGCGATTTCTTTTTTCAAGTATAATATTTTATCCCCCAAAGGTTAAGTGATTTCAAATGGTAAAATAAAAGGTTTATAATATCAGTTATAACTTAAGGCACATAAATGCTTTACGGCAGACAATCAAGAATAGGATCGAGTTCCGTTTTGAATTTATTGTATATTGTGATATTACTCTTTCTTGCGAGGGCATCCTCCTTCATCATCGTTATTACCTTTGCCATCTCTTTTTCCTCTAGAGTGGTTGGGGTAAAATCTAATGAGGGTACTTCTATCCCTTCAGGGTTTTCGCTGTCACGACGCGCAATTATAAGTGAAGCCTTTACTAGGGCATACCGATCTTCCGTGATTCCAGAATTTTTCAGACTATTTCTGTAATCTTCATCATTAGCCATAGTAATATCAGAGGAACTCAATATTTCGTCAAGGTATTTTTGATCAACGCTTATTTCTACGACTGGTCCCATTACATGTGACCTGCATTGTTTTATCACATCAGGAAATAATGGATCGAACAAAGTAAAATCAAAGATACTTACAAAACCAGAAATATGCTCTTCATCCTCGGGGTGAGAGAAACTAAAGACAGTGGCAACGGGGAGAAAGTCCCATGGGCTATAATAGATGGAGAATCCGTTTTTAGTATAGAATAAGTCCGCATCTTTAATAAATAATCTCAGCTTATCAACACTTGGATCGGTTGCATCATAAGGATTTTCCACAAACCTGTTATAGCTATCTGCGGCTATATCATCTCCAAGCAGATGTTTATTTATAGCAGGAAAATCTTTTCCAAATGTAAAAATAGCCGTGGGAACTGCAGATGATCTTATACCAGGTTCTTCTTTTAGTAATTCACTCATCTTGATCGATACTGATCTTGAGCATTCGGGTAGGTATATCGCTCCGGGTGGGACAATGATATGTTTTGAATATTGTTTCAGCCAATCCAGAGGATCTGTTTTTCCTGATTGTATATCAAGGAAAAGCTGATGTTTTATATCATTTTCCTTTTCCATTCCCTTCATAAGCTTTGCATATCCTGCTATTTCTGTTTTCAGGATAGGGATTACAGTCCTGATCTCTGCATCAGAAAGTTTTGCCACCATATTTTGGGCACTCACAAAATTAAATAGCAGATTTGAAGCTGAAAAAAATAGTGTCAGGAAAATATTTCTGCAGATCATGTATTTTAATTTGTTAATTAGGAATTTCATAATTGCACTTTACTTCCCTTTTATTGCCGGGGACGTATATTCATCGATATAAATTTTGTTTATTTTTTAACAAGTTCAACTCTTCTGTTCCTGGCTCTTCCTTCTTCAGTACTATTATCGCCTATGGGTTTATCCTGTCCATAACCAGAAGAGCTCAGCTGTTCAACAGCGATTCCCTGATTGACAAGTGCACTGACTACCGACCTCGCCCTTTCCTCAGACAGGGTTTTATTTGATGCAAGATTCCCGACATTATCCGTATGTCCCTCAACACTAAGTTTCAACTCTGGATTTGCCTTCAGCATCTGGACAATCTTTTCGATGATTGGTTTGGATTCATCCCTGATCATTGATTTGCCGGTATCAAAATTTATGTATAAAGCTATGTGTCCGTCACGGTTCAGGGTTTCAAACATTTCACTCGCTGTGACATCCTGCTTCATCAGTTCTTTTCTTATTATCGTAAGATAATACTCATCACCGCCCAGTGATGCCACTTCGACCCACATTTCATTCCCGTCTTTAGCAATCTTTCCAACAATCATATTTAGGCCGTTATAATCAGCACATTCCGCATTCTGAGGAGCTCCCTCATAAATGGCAGTTCCACCCATACTTTTTACAGCGTTAGTATAGTTGCGCATTATCTGAATGATGCTCGATTTCTGTGCATCTTCTTTTAACGAATACACCCTTCTATATTTCTTCCCTTCTACTGAATTACAGGTTTTGCCGTTATAAAAATTATAACTGTCAAATTCAGCATCTTCCGCATCATAGACTGTGTAGTTGGGCATTCCGGAGAACCATGGTGTGTCTTTATATTCAGAGTCCTGAGCCTGAACATGAGTTGCAGGGGACAGTAATAGTAAGACAATACAAAATATTCGTACTTCAGTTTTCATGATTTAGTCCCTTTTTTATTATAGTTTAAAAGAAAATATTAATGCTGATGAGATTTACATTATTTATAAAGTTCTAAATAAATTTATCAATGTGCAAATGATTTTTTCATCCCTAAATCATGGGAGAAAAAAATATCTCAACCCTTAGATTTGCAGATAGTTGCCATGAAGCAAATCATAGGTATAATCAGTCTGGCAATGAACCATAGCGGTTGACAATATGAAATTTTGAGGCTTTCGGAGATTTATTCTTAACCAGTTGCAACTGGCTTTGATTGGAAGTCCCAAACCCAGGCAACCCTTCCATCATCAATTGTTTTTATTGTGTTCAGTAGTTATTACTTATTCATATTCATATTAAATTCTATTAATTCAATCGGAGCCCCATTATGAACAATCATTGCTACCCTTATTCCAACAAAAGGAACATTTGGAGGAGTAATTATGTTAAGGTCATGTCTGGAAAGCTCCAAATCTAGATCATCAACTTCAAAAGCTAAATGGGGGACACTTTTTATTAATTCATCGATAGGACTGTCCGGTTCAAATCTCATCCATTCTATACCGAATGGGCTAGTATCAAATCCGGAAACATAAAATTTAAATTGCGGCAAATATTTTTCACCTTTAATCGGTTTATCGGTTGGAATACCTAAATGATGATATCGCCAACCCCATTCTGAAGTTGCTAATGGTGGATCATTATCCTGTCTTTGAATATCCATATTTGTGTTACTAGGTTTTCGTTACAATTGAAAACAATGATCGGTGATATGGCCGGTAAGGGATTGTGGGCTGCGTTCGAATCAATCCTAACTATCATTGAGGCAAGCTGCAACGCTTCGCATGCCTGTGAATCCTTTATGGGCTATTACGAACCTTATTATTATACTATAAAATAATATGTTGAAGTCTTAGCAAGAAATTCATTACTATATTCAAAATTCTTAGTCAATGAATTCTTTTTTTAGTTAAAACCATGTTTTCTTTTTATAATCTCGATACTCTTTGAATTTCTTTTCTAAATCCTTTTCCTCTAAAATCTTCCAATATATAAAAAAAGATATCCAGATAACAGAAGATACAAGTGTAATAAGGCTTTGCATAAATAGTGGAAACCCAATAATCCATATGATGAACCCAAGATACATTGGATTTCTTATTTTTGAATAGATACCACTAGTAATCAATTCTCCTTTTTCTTTAAATCCTCTAAGCCCTATGTGTGAAAAAATAAAAAGAAATACTCCAATTAAAAATAATAAGAAACCAATATACCTAATCACATCTGGAAAATTCATTTTAATCGGATCTGTAAAACACATCTGAAACCATGAAAACCATAAAATACCCATGACAATATATATCAAATAAACAATTTTTTTATTTTCCGCCAAAGGATTTTTATTATATGTCAATATATTAAACACGGTTCGTAACATATAACATAAAAAACATATTCCAAAGAAGATGAAAAATACTTTTTCCATAATTACTCAATTATTTGAAGAATTTTCTATATGTCATTATGAGCGAATTAAGCATGATGCACAGTACTATTTGCAATATGGCATGAAGCTGATTGCGAGTGATAAAATATCAAACGGTGGTGAAATAGGAAAGCGCTAAAATTATTCTAATTAAGCTTTTCATCGCTTTTTGCTATTTTATGTGTTGAGCGGTGTTTTTTATCACAGTTTTCTCATAATCAATTCCTTTCTATTACATAATAAATTGAATGATATTGAGATGAATCTTTCTTATATGATTCAATTTCATTCAAGTCGGATTTAAATAATTTAAGAAATTTTTTATTTGAACTGGAGAGAATTTCTTTTTCAAGACAATTATAATAATCATTCCACCAGATTTGTTCATCTAACACAAACGAATCTAATATTTTACAATCATTTTTTTCTATAAATTCGATTTTTGCATTATGATATCTAAGTTCATCGTGGATTATTATGAATCCTTTTCTTTTTAATAGTTCTATTATTCTTAGAAATCCTTTATTAAATCCAACAACATTTAGAAGACCTTCGGCAATAATTAAATCAAATTGATTGCTATTATCATTTATGTCAAACAAGGAACTGTTAATAAGTTTGACTTTATTAGATAGATTAAAATCTTTTATCTTATCTCTCAAAATAGCTATTGATTTTTTATCAGGGTCAATGGCGGTAATTTTGCCATCATATTTTTCAGCTATCAATAATGTTGGGACACCAGATCCACAGCCGGCATCTAAAATCTGTGGATTTTTTATTATTGGAATGATCGAAATAGCTTTTTCAAGATATTTTAAAAAGCCTTTTCTGCATTTATCTTTAATTTCATAATATTCTTTATTCATTATCTTTTATTTGTCGTTCTCCAAAATGTCAACTGGCGGTTGAGTGTATGAAAAGTTACCGATTAGGGGTGATTCCCTATCAAGGTACAATATAGTTTGATAAGAGCTAAATATCTAAAAACCATAATACAACGACAATTAAATATACCATGTTTGTGTTTCGTTGGATTTTATTAATTAATAGACATATTTTTCAACATTCTATTTAAAGCCAAAACATAAACCTGCTTTACATTATAAGTAGTTGTTGAGTACAGTGTTTTTTATGCCAGTTTCAAATGTCTTTGTTTAAAGATAATCCCTCCGATTATAAAATACAATACTGTAAGTACAATAATTGATGTTATTTCGGGAATAATACTTATCACATCCATATTCATTATGAGTGTCTTGTTTAATGCTGATATGGCATGAGTAGGTGTCATTAATCCCTGAATATTAATAGGGTAACCAGCAATTGTAAATAGTGTTTCACTTTTTAGAGGAAATGCAGCCCCCGTGAAAAACATAAATAAAAACATCGGGAAATTACCAACAACCAGTACTTCATTAGCTGATTTTGTTATTGCTGCAATAATGAGACTAAACGAAATAATTGACAAACTGGTTAAACTGGCAATAAGTATCATAATTAATAAAGAACCAGTATAATGGAATCCCAGCAATATTGCTGTCAGAAGAGTTAGCAAAACAGAAATAATACCAACTAATAATTGCACAATGCTAATACCTCCTAAAAACTCAAAAGTAGTAAGTTTAGAAAGTTTCAACCGTATTATAGTCTTATGTTCAACTTCAGACACAAATGCTATGCTTGCTGTGAACATAAGCATTATTAATGAAACTATAAGTATTCCTGGTACAATCATATCAAAATCGGTCATCGTAGCCGAAGTACCTACTGCTGTTTCTTTTACTTCAATAATTCTTTTATTATGGGTTGCATGCAGGGCATATTCATTTATTATTTCATTTGCCCATACCGCACTTATCAGATAATTGACATTGGTTAAATCACCAATAAATTCAATCTTTGGCACAGCCAAACTGTCATTTAGTTTTCTTTTCTCTATCGTTTGAGAAAAATCATTTTTAATTACAATCAACGCATCAGCTTTTTTGTTCTTTATACTTTCGATACCTGTAATTTTATCAGTTGCTTCATTTACAGTAAAAGGAATTGAAATTGTATCCGCTTTTGAACTTTTTAAAAAGGCAATTAAATAATTACCATAGTTGAAAGATTGACCATTTGTTAAAACGCCTTTGTCATTGTTTACAATGATTACTTTATATTGAGGTTTTGATGTTTCCATTATAAGGAAATAAACGAAAATAAAGAATGGCCCCATAGATAAAGATAGCAGAAGCACCCAGTAGCTTCGTATTTGCTCTTTCAGGCTTTTTGAAATTATACTGATTGCTTTCATTGGCGTAAATTTCTACCTGTTAAATGTATAAATACATCTTCAAGTGTATTTTCTCGTAGCTTAATTTCAGAAAATTTTAGTCCGTTTTTTTCGGCTATATTCTTTATTGTTGGTAATTGCTGAATAATATTTGGATGCTTTATTAAAAGAGAGTCGGCGTTTATTTTAATATTCATAGAAAGGAAATTAACGCTTTCAAAAAAAAGATTCATTGCATTTTCATTGCTGTTTTCCAAAATAATTTCGAGAATATCGCCTTCACCTACAGTCCGTTTCAGGTTTTGAGGAGTGTCTAATAGAAGTAATTTGCCATGATCGATTATTGCAACCCTTTCGGCCAAACGGTCGGCTTCGTCCATATTATGAGTAGTAAGGATTATGGTTTTCTCTTTCCCAATGGTTTTAATGAAATCACGCACTAATATTCTACTTTGTGGGTCTAAACCAGCTTCAGGCTCGTCAAGAATAAGAATTTCAGGGTCATGAATTAAAGCAAGGCAAACATTAAGCCTCCGCTTCATGCCACCTGATAGTTTACTTGCTCTTACATCAGTTTTATCTTCTAATCCCAACAGACTTAATAAGTCGAAAGCCCTTGATTTTAATAGCTTTGAAGAAACTCCATATATTTGACCAATGAAAAGTAATTGCTCTAAACAAGTCAATTTAGGATAAAAAATATTTTCTTGAGGGCAGTATCCTATCAGGGATTTGCGGTCTTTCCCATGATGATTATGAAAAGTAATTTTTCCTTCTGAAGTTGGCAATAATCCGCAAATCATGCTGATTGTAGTTGTTTTTCCAGCTCCGTTTGGACCTAATAATCCAAATACTTCGTTGCTTCTAATTTCGAAACTTAATCCATCAACGGCAGTAAACTCGCCATATCTTTTTTTAAGTCCTTCAATTTTAATCATTGTTTCCATTTGTTTCTTTTTCATTGAATTGTAGGGTTTCTGTACCATTGTGCCTTAAGGTCCCGAGTAGTAGCAGCAGTGCGGAGTTGAAGGGCAATACCCAATCCCAAAATAAGAACATCACCGAGGGTGAAAAACTTCGATAATCCCATTGAGCCCCTTATTCCTGCTACAACTTGTTAGCAACAGGCCTTTTATTTTTTTATCATTATCCAAAAATCCATATAAAAAGCGGATAAACAATAGATATGACAGGAACATCATTGTAGACTTTATAGCCGTTGTTAAATTTTTGGTCAACATCTATATACTGTTTGGTTATTGGTTTTGATGAATGCTTCCCAAAAGCAAAGTGAACAAGCTGCATTAAAAAGCAATCAAATAGAATGATCGCAGTTATTACAAAATAAATACCATCGGAAGTAGAAATATTAAAAGGAGTAATACTTAAATGAGAAATCTGAGCAATAATAAATATCCAAATACCAACCCGAAATATTGAACCATAACTAAAGAGATAACTAACATTAGGTTTTGTCCAGGTGATTAATAATATTATCGAGCTGATTAATCCCCCTAATGCCATACCCAAGATAACTCGCCATACAAAGCTGGAAATATCTAAGAATAATAAACAGGATAGTATTGATATTACCTTAATCAAGGTACTAACTGAATGAATTATAAAAGCTTTTCTTGAACGGGGAATTAATATTGTTGCTTTTTCATTAATATAATTGGCATTGTGTTGGCGAAAACCTTCTGATTTAACTTTTAAATCTTTCAGTTTAAGTAAATCGAGCTTGTATGGTTTGGAATCTGCTGGTTTGGATGAGCAATAATAACATTTTTGTTCGGTAGAATTAAGTTCAGTATAGAATTGTTTTATCCTGTCCGGTGTATAATATAACTTCCCAGGCATAAAATAATGTTTTCGTTTGTTGTAAACGTCCCAGGCAATAATGCCGGCAAAAGGCCATGTAATAAGAACCAAAAAAATCATTGTCCATTCATGATGCAAAGCAACATGAACCGGTAGTAATAAAAGAAAAAAGAAAAGAGGTATGATGGCAATACGAACAATCATATTGAATAACAAAACTATGTCATTCATCCCACTTTTCTGAAATGCCTCGTGCTGCTTTTTGAACTCCTCATATCGCATCTTTGCTTGTTGCTGAGCCTTTTCATGAGCTTTTTGTCTAAATCGTTCAAATTCTGCGCTTGCACGATAATCAGTAGCATGACTTTCTTCGGCGGGTATCGTGGTGTAATTTTCTCTATATTTTTGACAATGATTAATCAGAAACTCATACGCTTCTGAAATCTTAATGAACTTTTCGTGGGCATTTTCTGACTTATTAATATCGGGGTG
>CAZKMG010000117.1:0-10253 GCA_964553465.1 uncultured Bacteroidaceae bacterium | reverse complement strand
TTTTATTGTTATATTTGTACCAATATATGTATATTGCTGTTTCAGTTTTGGAGAGATAAATTCATGGATGCAAAATTTTCACAACGGATAAGAGATGTGCTGAGTTACAGCAAAGAAGAAGCTATCCGGCTAGGTAATAACCACCTGGCAGTTGAACATTTATTTTTGGGAATCTTACGTGACGGTGAAGGTTTAGCCATTGATGTTTTATTAACATTAGGTGTTGATTTGTTTGATATCAGGCAGGCAGTAGAAAAAAATATAAGACAGGATCATATTATAAATATTGTTGAATCGGATAATCTTCCTCTTCTTAAAAATACCGAAAGAGTTCTAAAACTTGTGCATTTAGAAGCCCGGTCACTTAAAGATAGTATGATAGACACTGGACATCTCCTGATGGCTATCATGAAAGATGAAAATAATTATGCCACTCAACTTCTGCTCGAAAAAAGGATTACCTATGATATTGTAAGAACTGAACTGGAAAATGCCTCACCGGAGAACCGCGCTGACTTTCCAGGTGATGAAGATGATGAAACAAAAGGCCCATTTGGAACTGGTAGATCTGGAAGCAGTTCGCCATCCACAAAATCATCTTCCGACACTCCAGTTCTTGATAATTTTGGCATTGATCTTACTAAAGCTGCTGAAGAAGGTCGTCTTGATCCTATTGTAGGAAGAGAATTGGAAATAGAACGCCTTGCACAGATCCTCAGTCGTAGGAAAAAAAATAATCCTATTCTTATTGGTGAGCCAGGGGTCGGTAAATCAGCTATTGCTGAAGGCTTGGCAAACCGGATTGTCCAGCGAAAAGTATCAAGGGTTTTATTCGATAAACGTGTGGTTACTCTTGATCTTGCTTCCATTGTTGCAGGAACCAAATACAGGGGACAGTTTGAGGAAAGAATGAAGGCTATTCTTAACGAACTTGCTAAAAATAATAATGTCATACTCTTCATTGATGAAATTCATACTATTGTAGGTGCAGGTGGCGCTACAGGATCACTTGATGCTGCGAACATGCTTAAACCAGCTTTGGCTCGTGGCGAAATCCAGTGTATTGGGGCAACTACACTGGATGAGTACCGGCAACATATTGAAAAGGATGGTGCACTGGAGCGCAGATTTCAAAAAGTAATGGTAAACCCTACTTCTGCGGATGAAACGATTGAAATCCTCAATAATATTAAAGAAAGATATGAAGAACATCATAATGTTTTTTATACTTCTGAAGCTATTCATGCATGTGTAATGCTGACTCAAAGATATATCAGTGACCGCCACCTTCCTGACAAAGCTATTGACGCTCTTGATGAGGCAGGATCCAGGGTTCATATTTCCAATATTGTCGTTCCTGACCAGATTGTCAGGTTAGAGCACGAAATTGAAGATACCAAGAAAGAAAAAATTAAAGCTGTTAAAAACCAGAATTTCGAGCGTGCTGCAAGTTTCAGGGATAAAGAAAAAGACTTGCTTGAAGCATTGGAGCAGGAAAAAGTAAAATGGGAAAAGGAACTTGCGAAAAACCGTATCACAGTGGATGAGGATAAGGTTGCAGAAGTAGTGGCTATGATGACCGGAGTGCCTGTTCAGCGTATAGCTCAGGCAGAAGGAACACGACTGATTAATATGGCCACTGAACTCAGTGGAAGTGTCATTGGTCAGCAAGAAGCGATTGGAAAAGTGGTGAAAGCTATTCAAAGAAACCGTGCAGGGCTTAAAGATCCCAATAAACCTATTGGAACTTTCATCTTCCTTGGACCTACAGGCGTAGGAAAAACTCAACTTGCCAAAGTTCTTGCTAAATACTTATTTGATACCGTGGATAACCTTATCAGAGTTGATATGAGTGAATATATGGAAAAGTTTTCCGTGTCGAGGCTTGTAGGTGCTCCTCCGGGTTATATTGGGTATGAGGAAGGTGGGCAACTGACAGAAAAAGTCAGGAGAAAACCTTATAGTGTTGTGCTTCTTGATGAAATTGAAAAAGCTCACCCGGATATTTTTCATATACTACTTCAGGTCCTCGATGAGGGTCAATTAACTGACAGCCTGGGAAGAAGAATTGATTTCAGAAATACCATTGTAGTCATGACTTCTAACATCGGTTCCCGGCAACTAAAGGATTTTGGACAGGGGGTGGGATTTAATACATCGGCCCGTATAGGAGCTGTTAACGAGATGACAAAAAGTGTGATTCAAAAAGCTCTTAAAAGAGCATTCGCTCCTGAATTCCTGAACCGGATCGATGATGTGGTGCTTTTTAACTCCTTGACAAAAGAAGATATTTATAAAATTATTGATATTGAGCTTAAAGGCTTGTATGACAGAATAATAACTCTCGGATTCAAAATAAAGCTCTCCTCGGATGCGAAAGATTATATTATCGAAAAAGGATATGACCTCCAGTTTGGTGCAAGGCCTCTTAAAAGAGCTATTCAAAAATACCTAGAAGATCCGATGGCTGAAGTGATTATTAAATCTGATGTAAGCGAAGGAGATACTATTATAGTGGGCCTGGATAAACAGAAAGAAAATATCCAGATCAAAATAAGTAAATCTAAAACTCCTGTGGCTAAAAAGAAAGATGTTTCTTCTGAGTAATCTATCTTCTAAACCACTTCTCCAAACAAATCAAACTCCATTGCATCAGTAATCTTTACATCACAGAACTGTCCTGGATTCAGCTCAACCGAATCAAAAGGAATGAGAACTTCATTGTCTATTTCAGGACTATCGTACTCCGTCCTTCCGGAGTAAAATTCACCTTCTTTTCGGTCAATCAATACTTTAAAAATATTTCCAATCTTGTTAAGATTTAACCCCAGAGAGATACCTTCCTGGATAGAGAGAAGTTCTTGTTTTCTGCTTTCTTTCAATGTTTCCGGGATATTGTCAGCCAAGATCGCAGCCGGAGTCCCTTCCTCTTTTGAATAAGTAAAAACACCTAACCTGTCAAAACGTACCTTCTGAATATATTCTTTTAACTCTTCAAAATCTCTGTCTGTTTCTCCCGGAAAACCTGTCATTAGCGTAGTACGAATAGCAATTTCGGGAATCTCTGTCCTGAAACGAGCTATTAAGTTTTCGAATTCTTTTCTATTATGCCCTCTATTCATTAATTTCAACATATTTTCACTGATATGTTGAATCGGTATATCAAGGTACCTGCATATCCTGGAACTTTTTTTCATAAGAGAAATAATTTCTTCAATCGGGAAACCCTGAGGATATGAATAATGTAGTCTGATCCATTCCAATTCGGGGATGCTATCTAATTTTTCCAGTAATTTCCCAAATGATTTATTCTTGTAAATATCTGTACCGTAAGAAGTCAGATCCTGAGCAATAAGTATGATTTCTTTCACTCCCTGGTGGGTCAAAAATTTAACTTCTTTCAACAGAGTTTCTATAGGTATTGATATTTGTTTGCCCCGGATATCCGGAATAGTACAAAATGTACAATTTCTATTACATCCATCCGATATTTTCAAGTAAGCATAATGAGAAGGTGTGGTTAATGTTCTTTCATGCATTAATCCAGTGTAATAATTCCCACCTAAAGCCTGAACAATTTCTTTTTCTTGCATTATTCCAAAGTAAGCATCAACCTCTGGAATCTCTTTTTTAAGTGTATCATAATAACGCTTTGATAAACAACCTGTTACAATAACTTTACGGACTAAACCTTTCTTTTTTGCATCGATATACCCAAGTATAGTTTCAATAGATTCGGTCTTGGCATCCAGAATAAAACCACATGTATTAATAATCACTACATCAGTAAAATCATTGGCATTATGATAGGTCAGAAAGCCGTTTGCATCGAGTTGTCTCAATAATCGTTCAGAATCTACCAGATTCTTTGAACACCCAAGAGTAATAATATTGACCGAGACTGTCAGGATTTTACTTTCTTGCATTAGCAAATATTATTGGGAAAATAAAGATTCAACAAATTCTGTCTTATTGAAAATGTGCAGATCTTCCATTTTTTCACCAATCCCAATATATTTAACCGGGATCTTCAGTTGATCAGAAATTCCAATAACGACACCTCCTTTAGCAGTTCCATCTAGTTTTGTCAGCGCCAACGCATTAATATCAGTAGCCAGAGTAAATTGCCTGGCCTGCTCAAATGCATTCTGACCAGTTGAGCCATCAAGGATCAACAAGATCTCATGTGGGGCTCCCGGAACTACCTTTTGCATGACAGATTTTATTTTCGTAAGTTCATTCATTAAGCTTATTTTATTATGCAATCTGCCAGCAGTATCTATAATGACTACATCTGCACCAGAAGCCTGAGCAGATTTTAAAGTATCAAATGCAACAGAAGCAGGATCAGAACCCATTTGTTGCTTAACAAGTTCAACCCCTACTCTCCTCGCCCATATGGTAAGTTGATCTACAGCTGCAGCTCTGAACGTATCTGCTGCACCAAGTATCACTTTTTTCCCGGCTTCTTTAAAATGATACGCAAGTTTGCCGATGGTTGTTGTTTTGCCTACCCCGTTCACTCCCACAACCATAATAACATAAGGTTTAACTTTGAAATTCTCATCAAATCCCTTTATAAGCCCTGTATTATTCTCTTCAAGGAGTGAAGCTATTTCCTCTTTAAGAATGATGTTAAGTTCATTTGTATTAAGAAATTTTTCTCTTGCGACCTTTCCTTCAATCCTTTGAATGATTTTAATCGTTGTAGCCACTCCCACATCTGAAGAAATCAAGACCTCTTCCAAACTATCAAGTACTTCATCATCTACTTTTGACTTCCCAATAACTGCTCTTGAAAGCTTTTTAAAAACACTTTCCTTTGTTTTACCAAGACCTTTTTCCAGTTCTTCTCTTTTATTGGCTAATAATCTCATTATTCTTTCTGTTTTCTATTAATTAATATAATAAAGATACGAAGAAGATAAATACTGAACATCCAGGCTCTTAAAAGTTATTCAGTCAATGAGGGTTAATAAATAACATATTAATTAAAGATGTTGCTATTTATGACATAAACAAAAAAGGGCACCTTTTTGAGATACCCTTGCACTGAGAATTACTCATATTCGTTTACATTTTAAAAAAGTCCTTAATATGATCAACATGAACCGTTTGTTCCTCAAATGAGTATGCCCCGGTTTTCTCGGATTTTACCATTATTATACACTTTGCAAAATTTCTTCCTTGACCTGTGCGAAGACTTGCTACTACTTTCTTTGCCATTTTTCAGAATATTTTAATTACTGCTTATTTTATTTCTCTATGAATAGTGTATTTCCTTAATATCGGATTATACTTCTTCAACTCCATTCTTTCCGGAGTATTTTTCCTGTTTTTAGTGGTAATATATCGTGATATTCCTGGCTGACCGCTTTCTTTGTGTTCGGTGCATTCCAAAATTACCTGTGTTCGGTTTCCTTTACCTTTTTTAGCCATTTTACGTACTCTTAAATATTAATAATTCTTTAAAAAACCACTGTTTTTAGCATCATGTAAGGCCTGGGCAAGTCCTTTTTTATTGATGGTGCGTATTCCTTTGGCTGAAACCTTTAATTTTATCCAACGATCCTCTTCAGAGAGGTAAAACTTTTTATCAAATAAATTTGGGTAAAATTTTCTCTTTGTCCTTCTTTTGGAATGGGAAACATTGTTTCCTGTGATGATTTTCTTCCCTGTAATCTGGCAAACACGTGACATTTATTTCAGATTTCTTTGTTTTTTTTGCAGAACGCAAAGTACGGTATTTTCTTTTTAATAATCAAAAAATAATATATATTTTTTTGAAGTTTATAATCTTTGATTATGATAAGTCTAATATGTTCTTTCTCAACATATTAAGCGCAGAATAGCTGGCTTTTTCTATGTTTCTTCCACGATGCTCACCAAAATTATATTGAGCAGAAATTGTCCTTTTACCGATCGCCACAGCAATCCAGGTCGTACCAACAGGTTTTTCGGCTGTCCCTCCATCTGGTCCTGCGATACCGGAAGTAGCTATAGAATAATCGCTGGAAAAACGTTTTCGAACTCCTTGAGCCATCTCCTCTACCACTTCTTTGCTTACAGCCCCACATGAATCAATTGTTATGGAACTTACACCCAGGAATTGCTTTTTAATTTCATCTGAATATGCAATAATGGAACCGACATAGAACTTGGAACTACCTGGAATCGAAGTGATTAACCGTGAGATATTTCCACCTGTACAACTTTCAGCCACAGATAGACTCGAATTTCTTGAAACAATAAGATCTGCCACGATCTTTTCAAGGGGTTCGTCGTCAAACCCATACGCGTCTGAAGGAATAATTTGAAGTACTTCGGTTATCTTTGCTTCCAGTTCATTTTTCAATTTTTCCCTGTCCCCACCGCTAGCTGTTAACCTTAAACGAACAAGGCCAGGTTTAGGAAGGTAGGCTAATTTAATATGTGAAGGAAGCCTGGTTTCCCATACTTTAAGCCTTTCGCTCAGGTATGATTCTGGGATTCCCTGAGTCATGATAGTTTTATGAACAATTATTGGCCCATTAATCCTTGTCTTAAACTCATGAAGTAAAGAAAGATTTGTAATATCCATCATTTCATAAGGAACTCCGGGCAAGGAAATAAATATAGTACCTCGCCTTTCAAACCACATCCCCTGCGCTGTACCTGAAGGGTTATATAATACTCTGCAGTTATCCGGGAGCATGGCCTGCATCTTGTTTATTTCAGATATCTTTAATCCCCTGCTTTGAAATAACTGTTGGATGTGTTCAAATACCTCGGGATAGAATACGAATTTCGAGTCAAAATACTCTGCAAGGGAATTTTTAGTTATATCATCCTTTGTCGGGCCTAATCCGCCTGTAGTTATCACAATATCAGTATTTCCTTCATAGTTCTTCAGTGTCTGTTTAATAGCCGCAGAATTATCAGGAATAACAATGATCTCAGTTACCAGGATACCCAGTAAAGTGAGTTGTTCGGCCATCCAGGCAGCATTTGTATTGATGACCTGACCAATAAGAATCTCATCCCCTATAGTTACAATTGATGCTTTCATAAATCTGCAAGATATGATCGCAAAGTTAGGAAAATAAATGAGCTGATAAACTCCATACAGATAATGAAGATACCTTAGGAATTATGGTGAATTCCCAAATAAATTAAGGGAAGTTACGATGCAGAGATGACTCAGTAAGAATGAATCAAGCGGACTTTTTTTTTGGAGGCATAAGAAAGGAAACATAAAAATGTTAAATTTGCATAACTTTTAAAGCGGGAGTAGCTCAGTGGTAGAGCATCAGCTTCCCAAGCTGAGGGTCGCGGGTTCGAACCCCGTTTCCCGCTCTAATTATTACGATTAGGTTTTACCAACGGTTTTGGAAGTATTTCCCAAGGATGCTTTTGTATAATAAGATACTCAGAATTGGTTTGGGAATGAATTATCAATACTCAGTTTTAGCATTTTAACATTTAACAGGCAAAAGATAATAATGAGCTATTTTGCTTATAAAAATGATTCAGTGAAAATTAAACTCCTAATAGTTAAACATTGATTACTCCATTGACCTGACCTGATACAGGCAGAAATATATTATTAAGCTAATTTTTCATGTGGGCACATACAAAAGAAAGCCAGGAAAAAATTACTCCGGAAATTGCTCTTTCATACTTAAAGGAAGGAAACCAACGTTTTATCAATAATTTAAAAGCAAAAAGGAACTTGCTTCAGCAGGTAAATCAAACTTCGGTTGGTCAATTTCCGTTCGCAACGATTTTAAGTTGTATTGATTCAAGAACTTCTGCAGAATTAATTTTTGACCAGGGTTTGGGTGACATCTTTAGTATTCGTATTGCGGGGAATGTACTAAACGAGGATATCTTAGGAAGCATGGAATATGCATGTAAAATTGCAAATACCAAACTAATAATTGTGTTAGGACACACCCAATGTGGCGCCATTATAAGCGCTTGTAACGATATTGAAATCGGATATTTCACAAATTTACTTAACAAATTGAGGTCTGCCATTGAAGAAGAACAGGAAACTCTTTCTGATAGAAACGGCCAAAACATGGCATTTGTTAATAATGTAAGTATTATAAATATTCAATTGACCATTCAACAAATAAAAAAGAGAAGTGAGATATTATTTGATTTAGTAAAAAGAAAGGAAATAAATATTCTGGGTGCTTTATACAATATTGAAACAGGAAGAGTCGAGTTTTTTGAATATTAAACTTAAGATACAGAATTTGATTTTTAGAGTTTGCACAAAATTTTCTAAAGGCTCTAAAAAAATAATATCCGCTCAATCCTTCCCTGCCGGAACAAATTTTAATGAAACACTATTTACACAATGCCGTGTATTTTTATCTGTAAATCCTTCCCCTAAAAAAACATGACCAAGATGTGCCTTACAATTGGAACATATTATTTCAGTTCTTTGTCCGTCCTTGTCTGTTACTCTGATGACTGCTCCGGGAATCTCGTCGTCAAAACTAGGCCATCCACAATGAGAATCAAATTTATCAGATGAACGGTAAAGGGGTGCATTGCACTGGCGGCAAACATAAATACCTTCTCCTTTAAAATCTGTGAATTTTCCTGTCCATGGTCGTTCAGTTCCCTTATCAAGTATAACCCATTTCTCAAAGGCATTAAGTTCATTATACTTTTTTTCACGCCCGTTTTTAATTTCCAACGTATCACCCATAGTTATGTTCTCCTTCCTTGACTCCTGCGCACATGTATATAGAAAAGCTGCACTTATTATAGCAAATACAATACTAATCCGTCTCACTTTCTTTTTTTATTATAAAACAGAAAATATATTGAATTTGTTCAGAAAAATCATTCTTAAAGAGCATATTTTTCAGGTTCATCCATTAACTGGCTGCCGACTGCCGGCTGCCTGTGGCCTTCAGTCCTCAGTTTACAGTCTACAGAGCAATAAGTATTATATAACTCTTTATAAGGTGCTCATCATTCTCAAAGAGCAGAGTTCACAGGCTTTATCAATAAACCCACTGCAGACTGCTGGCTGCTGACTACCTCCTGCCACTGCCACTGTCTACTTTTTCCAGTCCACATTGTATGATCAATGATCTAGATTCTTCGAATATTAGAGATCCTATGTAACAGTGTAGGATGAGAATAATGAAAGAATACATATAAAGGATGCGGTGTAAGGTTACTCAGGTTTTTCTCAGAAAGTTTTTTTAAGGCCGAAATTAAATCTTCCCCATTATGGTTTTCTGCAGCGAACCTGTCAGCTGCAAATTCATTTTTTCTCGAAAGCATATGAATAAATAACCCAAGGATTAGAGATACCGGTGTATATAATATCCCAAAAGCAACAAGGCTGATATGAAAATTTGGCACCCCCACTCCCATTGCTTCAGAAATATATGGATTATTTAATAATAAGGAGAAAAGGAAAAGGGTAAATCCCATTTGTATTATTCCAAGGATTGTCCCTGTCAAGGTATGTTTTTTCTTATAATGTCCAATCTCGTGTGCAAGTACAGCAAGTATTTCATTTTCAGTAAGATCATTTATAAGCGTATCATACAAAACAATTCTCTTCTTTGCTCCCAGTCCTGTGAAATAGGCATTTGCTTTAGTTGATCTTTTCGAACCGTCAATAATATAAATATTTTTAAGTTTGAATCCAACTTTCTGAGAAAATGCTTCAATCCCATTTCGTAATGATCCCTCACCAAGTGGAGTTTGTTTATTGAAGAGGGGTACAATAAGATTGGAGTAAAACATTGTCATGAAAACGGTGAATATGCTGAATGCTCCCCAGGCAAAAATCCAGAAAAGTTCTTCGGTATGAGAATAAAACCAAATTATTAAAGACAAAAGGCCCCCTCCAATGATAATCGCAAGTAACCATGATTTGAATTTGTCTTTGAAAAAAGTTTTCAATGTTGTTTTGTTAAATCCAAACTTTTCTTCAATAACAAAAGTATTATAAAGAGAAAATGGAGTGGAAAGAATATCTGAAGCCAATCCCAGTATTCCAAAGAAAAGTAAAGCAACAATAGTATATCTATCTGATAATGAATATGATAAATCATTAACAAAACCAAATCCTTGAAAAAAGAGCATAATCAGAATAAGAAATAAAGAAAAGCTGCTGGTTACAAATGAAAATTTTGTATTTATCATTTTATAATTCTGCGATTTTTTATATCGTTCTTCATCATATATATCCTTCAACTCTTTCGGGAGTTCATGAACAATATACTTGAGATTAA
>CAZKMG010000116.1:0-10279 GCA_964553465.1 uncultured Bacteroidaceae bacterium | reverse complement strand
TTTCAGTTGGGGAAGAACTCTTCGCCCCCAGGAAATAACTGTTGCCGAAGCTCTTAAAACTGCCGGTTACATCACAGGACATTTTGGAAAGTGGCATCTTGGACCAGTATTAAAAGACAGTCCCATAAATCCGGGAAATAGTGGGTTTGATGTATGGTTTTCATCTCCAAATTTTTATGATAATGATCCTATTTTAAGCCGCGAAGGCATAGCTGTACAAACATTTGGAGAAAGCTCAATGGTAACTGTTAATGCAGCAATTGATTTTATACATAACCAATCAAAAATCAATCAACCATTTTTTGCAGTAGTATGGTTTGGCTCACCACATTTACCATATTCTGCAGTGGAAAAAGATCGTGAACCGTACCTTGGGCAAGATGAAAAATTACAGCACTATTATGGTGAGATTACGGGTATGGATCGAGCTTTTGGTAAATTAAGAGATGAATTGAAAACTCTTGGTATTGATAAAAACACTGTTCTCTGGTATTGCAGTGACAATGGTGGGGTCTCAGGAGTTAGTGTTACTGGTGGACGTGGATATTAAGCTCAATTCTATGAAGGGGGACTTCGGGTCCCTGCTATTCTTGAATGGCCTGACCGTATTCAAAAACATAGAATAACAAGTATTCCGTGCAATACAAGTGATATTTATCCAACTCTTCTTGCAATTGCCGGCGTTAGCCTTAAAACTCAGTATACTTTAGATGGAATAAATCTTATTCCATTGTTTGATAATAAGATGTCCATAAGAACCAAACCTATGGGTTTCTGGCAGTATCCAGTAGGTGGAATTGGCGTATCCAGTAATAAATTGATGTTAGAACTTTTCAATAACCAGAAAGCAGGTGATATGTCGGTTGATTCTTCCAGTTTGGAATTAAATGCTGGCGATATTATCACTCTTTATCCGGAAGATATTTTTCCCGGCCACTCTGCATGGTTAGACTGGCCTTTTAAGCTTCACAGGATCCAAGAGGATTCAGGAATAATAAAATTTGAACTTTATAACCTTGAGGAGGATCCCTACGAGGAAAACAATTTGGCCAAAAAAGATACCTCAGAGGTTAAATCCATGAAAACTCAATTGGAAAACTGGCAGTTATCTGTCATAAAAAGTCTCAACGGAGAGGATTATCTGTAACCGTATTTCTTAACATTTATATTGCAGAGTGAAAATCAATTTGTTATTCTTTAATTCACAAAATACTAACTAATACCAATTCAAAATATATGTATAAAATTTTAGCTGCCTGATTACAGTAAGCTGACCACAGTTGACTTCACTTCATTCTAAAGGAGCAAATGAAAATCCAGACCACATTTTTCACGTAATGGGTTTGTGTATCGCAACACCAACATCTGAAAGACTTGATGAATTTATTAGGTTCATCAAGGAAGAGTTGGGACCAAGCAGTGTGAATACTTTGGTTCTGTGGGTCGATTATCAATTTCAATTTGTGAATAAACCAGTATTTATTTCCTAAGAGACCTGGCTTCCCTTTTGTTAACCTTTAACTGGTTATGATACTCCTGGATCATCCGGCATTGTAATAACCATAATGCCTTGGGCTGACCGACTCATTCTTTCATCAAGAGTTTCTTTACCCCCTTCATAGTTATATTCGAGGATTGGACAAAGATCTGCAGGTTGAGAAGCCACACAATGTGGTGCTACAAGCCAGGGGCTTGTAATATGAGGCACGACTTTTACGCCCGGGTAATGCCGGACCAACTCGCAAATATTCAACCATTCGGATATTCCTCCGCACCAAGTAGGATCGCATTGTACATAGTCGATGCACTTCCGGTCAAGGAAGGCTTTGACAGGCCAACGAGTGTACAAATGCTCACCACCTGCTATTGTAACCCCAGTTTCACCCTTGATCCTAATGTATCCTTCGATATACTCAGGACAGACCGGTTCTTCAATCCAGAAGGGTTTATAGGGAGCGATCTTTTTACACAATTCAATTGAGTAATCTAAATCCGCATAATAGCGGATACTATGATTATCGAACATTAAGTGAGCATCCGGTAGCTCTTCGCGTAACCTCCGGACCAATTCGATATTCTCTTTTAATCCTGCCTTACCATCTTTGGCACTTTTTGTAAAATACCATTTCTGATAATGGTAACCGAGATCATAAGCTTCCCTTGCCCTACGGCACGCGTCATCCAAACCTTCAGTGGCTTCGCCCGGGCGCCAGTAAACAGGTACCTGGTAACGATCAGCATTACCTATAACACGGTATGCTGGCTTACCAAGCAGCTTACCACGCAAATCCCAAAGGGCAATATCAACCGTGCTGAATGCCATAAATACCTGGCCGGTTGAAGTATGCCGACTGGCCCTGGGTTTGTTGGCAATCACTTCTCCAGTCAGAGGATCCTTGCCATCTGCATACAGCTTCGCCTTGCCAGGGTAAATTGCCTCCCAGAGCATTTCACCATCCAGCTTCCGATCGAGGGGATCTTTTCCTACGAGAAGTTCACGAATGATGGAAAGATGGGGCTTGAGTTTTTCCAGATCCTGAGAAGGACTGCCCAAAAAACTCCCCTTTGTCCCATTATCTGCCTCAATGATAACTTCTTTCTCAATCTTTATATCCCGTATGGAAACAGAGACCAGGTTTGGATTACTGCCTTGAAGATTCTTGGGGAAAAACGAATATCCTGCGACAAAGGTTCCGGTAGATTTCAGAAATTCCCTTCGACCCAAATCAAATTTTAAGGAATTGTTCTTTTTCATTGGTTCACATAAAGTTATTAATGCTTTTTGAATTATTATATATTTAAAATTATTGACTTATAACACATAGTAAATTAATTAGATAGAAACAAATCAAAAATTAATATACACAAAACTTTTTGACAAAGCATAGCTCTTTTTCTAAATAATATCTTCCCTAATAATATCTTCCCTGAGAGAGTGGACAGGGATAAAATTTATCGCAAGGACCAAACTGTAAAAACGTATTCTGCCTTCTCAAATTTTCTAAAACAACCTATACCCTGTCTTCAAAGTTAAATGAACCTTGCAGGTATTTAATATTACACTGGCAAATTAAAGTTTATTTTTCTAACTTGATACCTTCTCTTAACAATTCATCACATGATATATTTATATCTGAAATCAAATCAAATATTCATGATTAAATAATTAAAATTAAAATGGAAGAATTATGTCAACAACTATCTCGGATTCAAGAAGGGAATTCCTAAGAAAACTAGCTGCGGTCTCAGTTATTCTTCCTGGAGCAGATATACTGGAATACGATCCGTATCGAAATGAGAAAAATGTAGCTAATATTAAAAAAATCAAAAAAATTGATGCACATATGCATATTTCATCCGATGCTGCTTATCTGAGAGAAGTGATGGATGAATTAAACTTAAAGATGTTTACTATTTGTAATATTGGTGTTCAATTGGATCGTTTAAAAACACAAATAGAAGCAGCCATTGATATCAGCAATAAATATCCAAGGTATTTTGCATGGTGCACAACTTTCGGATTTGATCATATGTACCAATCTGATTGGCCCGACAGGGTAAAGGAGTTTTTGAAAAATGGATTCGATAATGGGGCATTAGCTGTAAAGGTTTGGAAAGAAATAGGGATGCAGGTCAAGACTCCGGAAGGGATGTTCGTTCAGATAGACGATCCTGTATTTGAACCAATATTAGATTATATCAAACAGGAAGGGAAACCACTATATGCCCATATTGGTGATCCGGTCACTTGCTGGCTTTCTGCCGGACCAGATGGAAAACAGAATTATTGGTACGAAGAGGGTGCAGGAATCACAAGAAACAGGATTGGAGCATTCAGGGGGGAGGTTTCTTATGACAAATTGATACTGGCCAGAGACAGGATGCTTTCAAAGAATCCTGACCTGAAAGTGATAGGTTGCCATATGGGAAGCATGGCATTTGATTTGGATGAAGTGGCCGATCGATTGAAAAGGTACCCGAACTTTGCAGTAGATACTTCATTAAGTGTACCTTACCTGATGGGTCAAGCAAGGGAAAAAGTCAGAGAATTTTTCATTACCTATCAGGATAGAATATTATACGGACTTGATGAATCAGGTGGAATGATACCTACTCATTATTTGAAGGATATGTCAAAACTTGGACAAGAGTGGACAAAGGATGAAGTTGTGAAGGAGAAAAAGAGGCTGTTAGACAGATATGATCATGACTTCATATATTATTCCACAGATCATAAAATAAAAAAAGGAAATTATTATATAAATGGATTAGCATTACCGGATGAAGTGTTAGGTAAAATCTTTTACAGCAATGCAGTAAGATGGGTTCCGGGAATAAATAAGGCTTTTCAATAGCCCATGGTGATGCCCGAAAATCCAAATCGTTTGGGAGTCAAGGGATTTGTTGTTTTATTTCATCAAAATTACCAGTTATATTATTAAGTGAACTTTGGGTGGGATTGAAAGGGATATAAGCCCTCCGTTTACCTAAGTGATATTCATCCAGGAATTACAATAAATATAATCTTATTGAAGATAAAGATTAATGATTGGATTATTTATTATAAATTAATAATTAACTTGGAATCGAAATTTGCAAATTAAAATTTTCATAAAATGAAGCCCACATGTTAAACTGAAGTTTAACACAAAGGCGGATGAAAATTGTCCTGAAATTACTTATTAAAGTCTCATTTTCAGGAGCATGTGGGTTCCATCTGGCCTTTGAAACAAAAATATTTTCGAATGAAAAATTCAAGAAGGGATTTTGTTAAGAAAATTGGATATGGTTCTGCAGCCCTGACCTTCGGTGGTACGGCACTGGGATTCAGTGCTAAAAGTTATTCACAAATTATCGGAGCCAACGATCGTATCCGTATCGGTGTTGTGGGTGTTAACTCACGTGGAAAGGCTCACGTAAGCGGCATAGCAAATTGTGCTAATACCTCCATCGTTTATATCTGCGATGTTGATAAAAGAGCCGCGGAAGATGCAGCTAATCTTGCTGAAAAATCTACTAATTTAAAACCAAAAATTCACGAGGACTTTAGAAAACTTATTGAAGAAAAAGATCTTGATTTAGTAACCATAGCCACACCTGAACATTGGCATGCCCCTATGACAATTTTAGCTGTGAAAGCAGGAAAACATGTTTACATTGAAAAACCATGTGCCCACAACCTGCGTGAAGGGGAGATGCTAACCGAATTAGCAAAAAAATACCCCAAAACAGTTATCCAGATGGGAGTTCAGGGTCGGTCTGGGCTAAGGAATATTCAAGGGATAAAAGACCTCCAGGACGGCCTTATCGGTGATGTGTACCTGGCAAAAGCCTGGTATGTAAATGGGCGTAAAACTATTGGTATAGGGAAACCCGCTCCCGTTCCTGAATGGTTAAACTGGGAACTCTGGCAAGGACCTGCTCCCCACCAGGAATATAAGGATAATGTTGTCCATTATAACTGGCACTGGTTCCGGAAATGGGGAACGGGCGAGATGGGCAACAATGCCATTCACCAGCTTGATGCATGTCGTTGGGCAATGCGTGTTGATTACCCTGAACTGGTTACGTCTTATGGAGGTAGATTTCATTTCAAGGATGATTGGGAATTTTGCGACACACAATTAACAAGTTATAAATATGCCGATGGGAAACAGATCATATGGGAAGGAAGAAGCTGCAATCCATTCAGGATATACGAGGCATCCAATGGTATTGTCTTTTCAGGAACCAACGGTACTATCCAGATCTTGCCGGAAGATGACCATTACACTGCCTATGATTTAAGAGGCAGGGTTATCAGACAGGCCGGAGACAAGGTAAATGAGGAGCAACCTGATCTTGCAGGTTTGAGCACCATGGGGCTGTTCGAAAAACACCTGACGAATACTTTTGAAACAATACGAGGAAAAGATGTTGCACATGCTCCGATTTCCCAGGGAGTTATATCCAACGCACTTTGTTTACTGGGGAATATTTCGCAAAAGTTAGACAGGACACTCAAAATTAATCCAAAGACCGGTAAAATCCTGGACGATAGCGAAGCACTTCAAATGACTTCAAGACAGTATGAACCAGGGTGGGAACCAAAAGTATAATAATCAATTCAATACCGATATTTTGAGAATTTAAATATTCTCTCAAAATAAATTTGTAATAGTGACTGGAATTTAGCTTTAAACTCCTAGCAAATTCCGGTCACTTTTAAATTGAATACTTTATGAATTGTTAAAGAATATTACATCGCATCTTCAAAATGATTATGTTTTGAGGGCTGTTAAATTACATTCACAAGGTATTTTTTCAGATGATGAATGAAATATTGGGTACACCCTGGGTGATGTCTAGTTTTACTAATGAACTACTCAAAAAGAATCAGGGTATCTGTGAACAATTATTACGTAACAATCTTTATTTGTTTGCCTTTGTTTTATTAATTTTATAGTTAAACAGGAGCTTTAAAATTTTTATCAACTTATAAAGGAGGTGTTTATGATCAGACTTATTAACCTTTTTCTCTTATTCATGCTAATCCCTGCAATTAACTTTGCGCAGTATGATACTTATGGCGGCTGGCTGAAATTGCAAGGGAAGAAAACCGGATTTTTCCATACGGAACAGATCAATGGAAGGTGGTGGCTGGTCACACCTGAAGGCAATGTATTTTTTGCCAAAGGGGTTGAGTCCATCGATTTTGGTCCGGACAGAAATAATCCTCCCCCGGATCCTGAGAAAACAGCAAAAGAGCTGGCCACTCAACTAAAATCCTGGAATTTCAACACTGCCGGTTCTCAAAGAAGACGCCTTCCCGGTATGCCTTATGCGGTAAACCTGGGTCTCGCCTCATCATCCACTCCTGATATGTGGGTACTCGGGATCGTCCCGGATTACTTCAGTCCGGAATTTCGGGCTGCCGTTGAGCGTCGTGCAGCTGAACTATGTCCAGGCCTCGCTGATGATCCATGGCTCATCGGGTATTTCACTGACAACGAAATCAGATGGGTTCCGGATATCCGCTCAAAGGAAAGCGTTCTCGAGGTTTTCCTGAAGAAACCTCCTGAATCACCTGGTTACAAGAAGGCAATTGCTTTTCTGAAAGAGCGCGGTCATACACCAGAAACCATGACCTTCGATGATATGGCAGCTTTCCTGGAAATCGCAGCCAACGAATACGGGCGGATAGCGTATGCTGCCATCAAGCGTAACGACAAGAATCACCTAATCCTGGGAAGTCGTTTTAACAGCCGTGCGCCAATCCCCTTAACCCGTGCCCTTGCCCCTTACTATGATGTTTTCTCTTTTAATAATTATGAACACAGGGCTCCTTTATACAAGCTCAAAGAAATAACAAGAGTTTCCGGGAAGCCGACTATGATCACCGAATTCAGTTTCAAGGCAATGGACAGCGGACTTTATAATACTATCGGTGCAGGCGATGCTGTAGCCACACAGCAGGATCGCGCAGAGTTGTTCACAAACTATGTTCAGGACCTTGCCCGACTCCCTTCATGCGTGGGTTTCTACTGGTTCAGGTACCGCGATCAACCTAAAGAAGGAGCGGGCACCAGAAGCCCGGGCGGATGGGGAGGAGAAAATAGCAACTATGGACTGGTGAAGATAGATGGCACTCCATGGACCACTCTCATAAAACGTATGATTGAGGTCAACGCCGGGATTGAAGAGCTGGCTGCCAAAGCCGGAAAACGTTAATAGATTAGTACTTACGATATACCAGTCTTTCTATAACCTTCATACAAAATTCCGAACAACCCTTGTAATTCTTTGATTTACAAGGGTTTGTGTTTTATTGTATATAACTTTAGCCCCTATATGACTGACCTTTACTTAGAAAACCTGAATGATCCAAAAAGTATATTTAAAAGATAGATTATTAAGGCCTTATAATGGTCCCATCTCTTTTTCGCACAATCCAATTTGATTTAGTACTGATCGGATACTTCGCTGCCTCTTTTTCATTTATATCAACTCCAAGTCCAGGCACTTCATTTACTGACATATATCCTTTTTCAAGTATTGGGCAACCGGGAAATACGGATTGAAGCTTTTCGGAAAAGCTTCCTGCTTCCTGAATTCCGAAATTCCAGATTGCAAGATCCATATGGCAGTTCGCCGCATGTCCTACTGGTGAGACATCGCCTGGTCCGTGCCAGGCAGTTTTGATATTGAACCATTCGCCCAGACGTGCCAGTTTCATTGCAGGAGTAATTCCCCCAATTTGAGAAATGTGAACCCGGATATAGTCAAAAAACTGGTTAACCATAGGTAATTTAAACTCGTTTATATTATTAAATAATTCACCCATAGCAATAGGAACTGAAGTGGACATGCGAAGCTGTTTAAACCACTCCATATTTTCTGGAGAAAATGGGTCTTCGATGAAAAAAGGGTGATATGGTTCAAGGTTTCGAATCAGATTTATGGCATCCATCGGCTCAATCCTCTCATGGATATCATGCAGCAGTTCAACCTCCTCCCCACATGTTTTACGCACGTATTCAAACATTTCAGGAACGGATCTTAGATACCCACCCTGATCCATAAAAAAATCATTTTCGTTGCCAAACCCTGCATCTTTAAAATCCGGTTTTGTACCAATAGATCCTACAGCTCCATATCCTCCTAGTTGAATGCGCACATACCTGAAACCTAAATCCATAAACTTTTGTACATTATTGGCCACTTCTTCAGTATTTCTGCCACTTGCATGGGTATAGCATGGAACAGCAAAACGCACTTTACCTCCCAATAACTGGTATACTGGCATACCCGCACGCTTCCCCTTGATATCCCATAATGCCTCATCGAGCCCGCTCAATGCGTTATTTAATACCGGTCCGTTTCTCCAATAGGAACTTACATATGCCGATTGCCACATATCCTCAATATTATCAACATCCTTACCAGTGCAGAAATCGTTCAGATAACCGTTTATAGCAGTTATAACAGCAGCTGCCCGTTGAGTAAATGTTGCACAGCCTAACCCATATAAACCCGGCTCAGTGGTCTCAACTTTTACAACAACAAGGTTGGAGCCTGCAGGAGCGGTCGCAATTGCTTTTACGCTCTTTATTTTTACCGGTGCTATCCCTTTTGTATATGAAGGTGACACATGTGTTTCTGCTCTGGCCAAGGGGCTTCTAAAAAGTCCAAGGACTCCGAGTGCTGAACCAGCAGCCATCATTTTCATTGCATCACGACGGCTTGTTAAAACTTGATGTACAGGTTTTTTTAGCATTTTTTTGTTTTAATATAATGGGTACAAGTTGTAAAAAGTACTTATACTTTTAAAGCACAACTGATGGTATTACATGGATGACGAAATGTCTTGAAATAAGATTTAAACAAAACTCCTTAATTTTCTATTTTACAAAAAGTGAAATGGAAAAGTCCTGGGTGCCTGTATTTGCTGCAATATCAGATGGAGTAATCATAACTGAAACAGTCGAAAACTTACCTGTACCTGGATGAAAATTTAAAATACCTGTGCCAGGTTGACTCGTATCGGTCCAACCCATAGGTTCCAGCTTTTCAGTAAATAACTTTTTATAATGATTTATCACATCATTTTCATTAGCCTTGTAGTTTCCTGTCAATACTTTAAAGATTCCTTTGAAAACTGTAGGGTAATCTTTCATTGAGCCTGAGGGAATTTCACTTTTCACTTCAATCAATTCCATTTCTCCATATAAAGTTATTCCTAACTCATTTAAAATTTCAATAAAATCTTCCGGAGTCTTAATTATTACCATCGAATCCTGTTGAATTGCAACTTCCTGATCTTTATTACCCTGGTTCTCTTTTGTACTATTGCTCACGCAGCTTATTATAACTGATACCAGTAAAAAAAATAAAAATTTATTAATGGATTTCATAATTTGATAATAATTGGTTATTTAGTCAGCAAATTACTATTAATCAATTAAAACTGCAATACCATTTACTTTCAATTATCTGAGCTTTTAAATAAAGCAGGTAAATAGAAATATTTTATTATATAAATAATCTCCAGAGAGTTATGAATTCCTGGCACTTTCCTTGATTGGAGAATGTGTTCAAAGACACGTAAATGCATCATAGATATAAATAGTAAATGATAAAATCTTTTATTGGAATTAAAGGTTCTATTGAGAAAATTGATAATTTATAAGCATAAAGAATGGTCATAATTCTATTTTATGAGAGGAGCTTAAAATAGTTGCGGACCTTAAAAAATCAGTATATTTGAAATATTGAATTAAGTGCATTTGTATCGTTCTTA